>NZ_JAIRBP010000036.1:0-32972 GCF_021151495.1 Halomonas sp. IOP_31
GGTCTCGCCCGGATCGATGCGATAGTGGATACCGCTGCTGAAGGGCTGGCCAGTAAAGCAATCCGCCAGCGCCTCGACGGCCCTTGTCTGGTATTGCTGAGTCTTGAACTTGAGCTTCATGGCCTTCCTTTCTGCACCGGCACCGGAGCCTGCAGAAAGGGCTCACGATGCTTTAATTTTAAAATCAACAACTTAAATAGAATTTCGTTCAGTCTCTTTCTGCAGAGCCGCCGTTTCTTTCTGCAGACCTTTCTGCATCAGCCTCTGCCAGCCGCCATTCCGGCGTACCGCGGCTGCCGGCATGCAGATCTGGCCAGCGCGTCGCAGCTTGGTCAGGATGTTTCTCACCTTGGCCTTCTTTTTTGGCTCATCCAGAGCATCGCTGAGCTTGTCCCACAGCAGGGTGTCAATCTCCTGGCGGCCAGCGGAGCCGAACTTGGCCAGGTAGTCGGTCACCAGCTTGGCGTAAAAGGCGTCATCCTGCCCGCGTGTGTGGATGTACTGAGCCTTGGTCGCTGTTGCGGTAGCGATCTCGGCGGAGACGCGCAGGTTGGGCTGCCGGCCTTCGATCAGCTTGGCGCGGCGCAGACGGCTCGCCATCTCCTTGTCGAGCGGCAGTACGGTCTGCGGCTGGTATTTCTTGATGACCAGCGTGCCGGCGAACGCCGTCACCGCCATGGCTATGAGAAACGCGACCATGATCGAATCCCTGGGTTATTGGAGTCGACACGGTAGACAGCGTCGGCGGAGCGAGGCTATTGCGTTATCGCTATGCCCGCATCGCGTTTTTGCATGTCACGATAACTTTTTGAAATTTAATCGATAATATCCGGTAGAAGTCTTATTTCGACCCGTGTTGCGACCAAAGATGTAACGGCTCGAGCCATCTCTCGATGCCTCGGGCCGTCAGTTTTCAGCCAAAGCTAGGCGATGCCTACACTTCGACGTTCAGGGTCACATCGATGTTGCCGCGAGTGGCGTTGGAGTACGGGCAGACCTGATGGGCCTTCTCGACCAGCGCTTCGGCTTGTTCCCGATCCATGCCCGGGAGCTTCACCGTCAGCGTCGCTTCGATGCCGAAACCCTCGCCCTTGGGGCCGATGCCGACTTCACCCTGGATCCGGGTATCGTCGGGCAGCTTGGCCTTCTCTTTCGAGGCGACCAGTTTCAGTGCGCCGATGAAGCAGGCGGAGTAGCCGGCCGCGAACAGCTGCTCCGGGTTGGTGCCGTCATCGCCGGCGCCCCCCAGCTCCTTGGGCGTCGACAGTTTGAGATCGATGGCACCGTCGGCGGCGGTGGCCCGGCCGTCGCGGCCGCCAGTGACAGTCGCTTCGGCACGGTAGAGGACTTTATCGAGTAACATGGTGAAACTCCTTTCGGGTTGATAATCGCGGTCTATTGAATCGTGCGCGATCTATTTGGGTAAAAATGTTCTTCGCCAATCGTGCGAACGCTTCACTGAGTGTCGAGTCGCTGACGCAGCCCATGCAACGCGTCGCGCAGCTCGGCGGCTTCCTCGGGTGTGCACTGGCCCGCACAGCCGGCGGCATGGGGGATCGCCTTGGCCTGCTCGCGCAGCGAACGGCCCTTCTCGGTCAAGGCGATCTCGACCTGGCGTTCATCCTGGCGCGAGCGCTGCCGGGTGATGAGCGCCGCCGCTTCCAGCCGTTTCAGCAGCGGCGTCAGCGTGGCCGAATCCAGATAGAGTTGCTCGCCGATCTCCGATACCGTCTGCCGGTCCCGCTGCCACAGCACCAGCATGGTCAGGTACTGGGGATAGGTCAGATCGAGCTCGCGCAGCAGACCGCGGTAGAGCTTGTTCATCGCCAACTGAGTCGAATAGAGCGCGAAGCAGAGCTGCGATTCCAGGGCCAGCGTGTCGTCGGTATCGTTGCGTGTCGTCATGCGGCCAATCTATATCGCGCACGACTCAATCGCTAATTAGGTTTTGCTATGAAGGTGATCACGAGGAGGATCGCGTCAACAGACGCTGGCGGGTCGACCGATCACGCGGGAGCAACCCCACGCTGAGCCCGAAAGGGCGAAAGGCGCGATTGAGAGAACCCAGTGATTGGGTCCCGCTGTCGTTCTCGATGGCCGAGAGCGTCCGGCGGCTCACCGACGCCAGTGCGGCATAGCGGGTCTGGTTCATCTCCAGAACCTCCCGGCGCAGTCGTTTCAGCAGTGCTCCCGTGGTGATTTTTTCCTCGAACAGCTGGTCGAGCAGATCGAACAGCAGCGCTTCGCGTTCCTGGGGAGAAAGACGGCTCATGTCAGCCCCCAGGCATCGAGTTTTCCGTCGAGATAATCGAACCCTAGCGCGGGCAGATCGAGAATCGAATTCGGAACGCCTCGCTGCCGCAGGCGAGCCTTCAGGCCTTTCAATCGTCTTCCCAGCTGGCGAAGCTCGGCGAGCAGGTCGTCGGCGGGAACCAGCGGATCGAGCCGTTGAGCGATCCCTTGCCAGTCGAAACGGCCGCCTTCTTCGTACGGCGCGCCCCATTGTGTGGTGCGTATGATGCCTTCGGGGTCCGCCTTCATGGGCGCGAAATCATAGACCGGCGCCAGCCCCAGGCCATCGGGCCGCTTGATCATCGCGGTATTGCGGCCATGATTGTCCGAGTTGCCGAAAGCGACGTTGAGAAGATCCCGCTTGACCCACTCCACGACGAAACGGGAAACGTCGAAGGGTTCGCCCATTTCTCTGACGCGATATTGCTGCTGACACTTGGCAACCAGCGTGTCGATCGCTTCGAAATGATTGAGGAAAGTGCCCGGAGGCTTCTCCAGCAGCGAATAAAGCGACTCCAGACCGAAGAGTGTGCGTTCTCCTTCGATGAAATCCACATCGAATCGAGGCAGCCAGAGGCTGGGGTAGCGTCCCCCTTCGATGAGTTCCATACCGCGGATATCGATGGTATCGACGCCCAGCGCCTGCAGCTCGTGATAGTAGTGGTACTCCGCGCGTAGAATGTTGCAATCCATGTCCGAGCGTTGCCCACGGGGGAATTTCACCAGGTAATGCGCATCGGTATTGCGGGGATCGTCCTGCCAGGTATCGATCCAGATCTCATCCAGCGGGCTGCGACGCAGCAGTAGTTTGGGTGCTTCACCGCCAGCGCCGGTCGCACCACCGCCGGCGGCGCCCACCTGCTGGGCGTATTCCAGAAAGTCGGTATGGCGTTCCACGACATCGTCCAGCGTGAATCGATGATGTTTCAGCTGGCTACCCGCCGGCAGTTGGGGCAGTGCCTGCTTGATGCGCAGGTTGCCAACGGGCGCTATCGTGCCTTGGGCCAGCAAGGCGTGATCCTGCTCATGCGGGGGAAGTGACTGAAGCCCCAGTCGATTGACCCAGTAACGACGGCTGGCCCCCGACGGCATGATGTCGTCGAGCATGGCGAACCAGTTCTTCCGGCGATACAGCAGCATCAGTTCGACCGGCAGATTCAGACTGCAGGCGTGCTCGTCGTCCCGGCCCATCCAGTCGATGGCGTAATCGGTCGAGTAGCCCAGCGCAATCGTGCCGCGTCGACCCGCCTTCGGATCGTCGATCTGAAGTTCTGCGGCATCGTGCCATTGGCCATGATGGAACAACTGTATCGTCAGTGACATATCGAGTGTGCTGGGTAAATTATTGCTCAAATTTAACATGCCCGACTGTGGATGAGCTATTTTTTGCTCATAAAATGCTTTTCTCGCCATTAGTGAGAAATAAAGTGCTCAAAATGGCGATGTCATCGCCAGCGATCCCAATGCGGGGTGGGGCCGATCGTTTCGAATAGGTGATCGAGGAAGGCGCGCACCTTGCGGGTGTGCAGACGGCGCTGCGCGTACAGCACGTGAATGTCGCGGCGGCCGGGCATGACCTCGCCGCGCCACGCTTCAAGCAGCGGCACCAGTTCCCCCCGCGAGAGCGCATCGCCGATCAGCCAGGTCGGAAACAACACCAGCCCCTGGCCCAGCAGCGCGGCGCGCACCAGGCTGTCGGCGTCGTTGCTATACAGGTTTCCGTCGACCTCGAAGGGAGTCGCCGACGGCTGTCCGGACTGCTGAAAGTACCAACGCTGACGCCCCATTTCGCCTTGATAGAGCAGGCATTCGTGACGGCTCAACGCTTCCGGGGTCGCCGGTGTGCCGCAACGTTGCAAATAGCTCGGCGCGGCGGCGACCACATAGTTCATGGCCGCCAGGCGGCGCGCCACCAGCGTGGAGTCGGACAGCGTGCCGACCCGAAAGGTGACATCGATGCCCTCGCGCACCGGGTCGGTGATCTGGTCGGTGAGCATCAGCTCGGCCTTGATGGCCGGGTAGCGACGCTGGAAGCGGTGCAGAACCGGCACGATCTGGCGCTGGCCGAAGGCGACCGGGGCGTTGACCCGCAGTACGCCACCGGGCTCGGCTTCGGGGGCGGTCAGCGCTTCGGTGGCCAGATCGAGTCGCTCGAGTATCTCGCGAACTTCCTGATAGTAGCGCCAGCCCGCCTCGGTCAGGGTGACGGCCCGAGTGTGGCGATACAGCAGCGGCTGGCCCAGCGCCTCTTCCAACGCGCTGATCTGGCGCGATACCGACGACACCGCGCGGTGGAAGTGGCGTGCGGTGGCGGTGAAGCTGCCGGTCGCGGCGACGCGCTCGAATGTGCGTAATGCATTGAGATCCATCGAGTTGCACCTTGCGCAATAAATATTTTCCATACTTTCGATTGTAGCAACGATGGGACGCTACCAGACTCCCCTCATCGATTCGGCATGTCCGCCGAGTCTCTATCCGTTTCGAAGGAGGGTATGGATCATGCGTAAAGGTACCGCGCTCGTGGTCGGCGCCACCGGGATCACCGGCGGCAATCTGGCGGCGTATCTGGTGGCCAGCGGCTGGACCGTCTACGGCCTGTCGCGTCGCGCCAGCGAGCAGAGCGGGGTGATTCCCGTCGCCGCCGATCTGCTGGACGAAGCCGCCACCGAGCAGGCGTTGGCCGGCCTGCTGATCACCCACGTCTTCTACTGCACCTGGATTCGTCGCGACAACGAGAAGGCCAACGTCGAGGCCAACAGCCAGATGATGCGCAACCTGTTCGCCGGACTCGACAGCGACAAGCTCGATCACGCCTCGCTGGTGACCGGCACCAAGCAGTATCTGGGTTCGTTCGAAGCCTACGGCAGCGGGCGTATCGAAACCCCGTTCCGCGAATCCGAGCCGCGCGTGCCGGGTGACAACTTCTACTATGCGCTGGAAGACGTGCTGTTCGAAGCCGCCGAGCGTCACGGCTTCAACTGGAACGTGCACCGCCCGCATACGGTGATTGGCTATGCACGCGGCAACGCCATGAACATGGGCACGACGATCGCCGTCTACGCCTCGATCTGCAAGGAAACCGGCAAGCCGTTCGTGTTCCCCGGCTCGCGGACCCAGTGGAATGCGCTCACCGACATGACCGATGCGCTGGTGCTGGCGCGGCAGATGGAGTGGGCGGCGACCGCGCCGGGCGTGGCCAATCAGGCCTTCAATGCCGTCAATGGCGACGTCTTCCGCTGGCGCCGGATGTGGCGCGAGATCGGCGAGTACTTTGATCTGGAGGTGTCGGATTGCCCCGAGACGCCCCAGCCGCTCGACGAGCAGATGGCGGGAGCCGAAGCCACCTGGCGCGAGATCGCCGCGAAGCACGATTTGATCGAACCGGATGTCGCCAATCTGGCGTCCTGGTGGCACACCGATGCCGATCTGGGTCGCGATCAGGAGTGTGTCAACGACACCACCAAGTGCCGCGACTTCGGCTTCGACCATTTGCGCGAGACGCGGGCGGCGTTTGTCGATCTGTTCGCCCGCCTGCGTGCCGAGCGGATCATTCCCTGATTCGGTCTGTCTGACCGGTTTGTCCCGACTGGCTATTGAAAAGAAAACCGGCGCCGAGAAGGCGCCGGTTTTCGTCGTCATGGAGCGTCAATGGTGGCCAGGTCACTATGCTCTGCTTGAAAAGTCGACGAGCGAAGGCCAGGCAAGGCAAAAATTGGCGAAATAGCGGAGTTTACGAGGTGTAAATGAGCACGTGACTCGCTCCGCTCGCCCTTCGGGCCGTCCTTCGGACGTTCTGAACTGAAGTTCAGTGAGCCAATTTTTAACGCCGTCTGGGCGAGTGCAGGCACTTTTCAGACCAGAAACGTGAACTTCTCGCGCAGCGCTTCCCAAAGCTCGCGCGAGCTGGCCGCCAGCACCGTGCCCTGGTGAATCGTCGGCCGATAGGGTGTGCCGTCGAGCAGCGCCGAATAGCCGCCGGCTTCGGCGTGGATCATCAGGCCCGCGGCGTGATCCCACGGCATCAGCTTGCCGGCGAGCATGAAGTCGACATGGCCGAAGGCCATGGTGCGGTATTCGTGGCAGGCGCAGCCGAACGCCATCATCCGCTGCACATCGGGAAAGGTGGCGGCGAGCTGATACTGCTGGGGTTTGGGGAACAGCCTGATCGAGGTAGCGCCGACCATCTCGGCGATGTCGGTGGTGTCGGAAACGCTCAGGCGACGCTGGGTGCCGTCGGGTCGGCCGAAGAACGCGCCCTCGCCGCGGCGGGCGACGACCCAGTCGTCGGCCAGCGGATCGTAGAGCAGCCCGAAGATCGTCTCGCCGAAGCTCGTCGCCGCCAGAATCACCCCGAACTGATTGAGCCCGCGGGCGAAGTTCCAGGTGCCGTCGACCGGATCGACGATCAGCGCCAGCTCGGCCCCGGCGATGTCCGCAAGCTGGGCGTCACCCGCCGCGACGGCCTCCTCGCCGATGATCGTCGCCGTCGGCAGCAGCTCGGCAATGGCCTGGCTGATCATCCGCTCCGCGCCCTGGTCGGCGTCGGTCACCAGGTCGTCCGGCGCGCTCTTCGAGCGGATCGCGTCCTCGGAGAGGTTGCGAAAGCGCGGCAGGATCTCCGCCCTGGCGGCGTGGCGGACGGTCTCGATGAGTTGCTGCTGTTGGCTTGGCGTGATGGTGCTGGCGGTCGTCATGGGGGTTCCTGTCGTGTCGGCGGTTGTTATCAGGATACTCGCTTACGTCAAAAAGATCGCAAGACCGCAGGCGGCGTTTTGTTGTCACCAGCAACCGTTCGATAAGGAACTGGAAATGAGCTTGGCCATTAACACTGGCAGCGCTCGGCAGCTGGACAAGGTGCTGGATGATCAGTTGGGTGCGGTGCTGAAGGGCATGGAAAAGAATCGGGCGGGCCTGCGCAAGCTGCCAGGTGCGGCGCACGAGGTCTATGAGAATACCGAAGCTGGCACGCTGGAGCGTCGTCCTGCTCCCAGGCCGAGTACAGCCTGTCGTTCCGGTACAAGATCGCGTTTTCGACTCCGCCGAGTTCAAACCCGACGAATCGGGCCAGGATAGCGAGCGATCAGCTCATCCGCCGTCAGCAGAAGAAAGCCTTCGGACTCGGCCTGAGCGACCAGAATGCGATCGAAGGGATCTTTATGAATGTCTGGTAAGTGGCTGACAGCCAGGGTGTGTTGATAGGTAATCGGTAGTTCCCGATAACCGTTCTCGATCAGGCCGCGACGCAGCAGGTGAGGGTTCACCTGAAAGTCCGGGCGCTGCAGACCGGTCTTGATAACGATCTCCCAGAGACTGGCCGCGCTGAAATATAGTTCGTTATCCTCATCGTTAATGAGCCTGATCGCTTCACTCGAGAGGCGGTCTGGCTCTGCGGCTGCCCAAAGTAGGATATGTGTGTCCAGGATCAGATTCATTTCAGCCCTCGAACAGGTCGGCTATCTCGTTTTGACCCATGCGGTCGAAATCTTCCGGGACCTTGAATTGGTCTTTCATGAAGCCAAGCCGTTTCTGCTGGTCGGCATCCGGACTGTTGATGGCTGTTACCTTGGCGATCGGCTTGCCAGCTCTGGCAATGACGAATCCTTCCCCCTGCGCTGCTTTGGCCAGGAGCTGGGAAAGTCGCGTCTTGGCTTCGTGGATGTTGACGGTTTCCATAAGGCTGCCTTCCCATGGCCTGGTTCAATAAACTTAGTCTATGCGAAACTACCGAGCCTGTCTCCACTGAGCCTTGCCATCACTCGATGTTCTGGATCTGCTCAAAGAATAATAAATTAAAATCCTTTAAAAACAGATGTTTACATTATTTTTTGCATCGATATTCGCCCAGTACTACCCATTTTACTACCCATGGATAGAAACTTTATCTCTGATTGGCCCAATCGGTTACTACCCACGATTATAAACTGGGATAGGTGGGAAACTGGGAATTTCTGATCCTTTTCCGATTTACCAACACCTTGTCTCAACCGAAAAAACCTGCTGGCAAGTCTAGCAAGATCGGCACTCCCGATGCACCACTGCTGATACATCGAAGTTTGTACTGAAAGTACAAACTATTGATTTTATTAAATATTTTTTGATTTTCCTCTTGCGTATTTGAAACTTCGTGCGAGTATTTTAGAAAACGCAGGAGTTCAAAATGACCAAGTTGAAGACCATTTGTTTTGCTGTAACTACAGCCGCGCTCGCGGGTTGCGCTGCCACGCCTCGACACTATGACGACGAATCATCCCGCGCACTGAATCTGGCCCGTGCCGGCGGCGTCTACGATCAGGACCTGCGGGATTCACCAGACGGGACGCGCTCGTATCGAAAGGGTTTGTTGGTAAGCGCCCTCAACCTGGCCAGTCTGGCTACTTCACTAGATGCGCCGCTTCGTCATCTTACTGGCACTCAGACGCTGCTCTTCAACGCCACTGACATCATGATGACGCCGGACAACCCTTCGGCGCGACCCAGCCTGATGGGCTGGATGCCGGGATCACTGGCGGCGAACGAGGATGACGCCTATGACCACTATGTTGCAGTCGTAGATGAGGCCATCACCCAGGCCGCCGAATCGATGGCAATTACGGCAACGAAACTCACAGACGTGAAGACGCCTGAGATTGACGGGCACCCGCTCATGCTGTGGTCGGTAACAGCCGAGCGATATGGCTGTGCCGATAGCAACTGCATCATCGCCTACAACATCCAACAACCGAATCACTGGAATACACCAAGCTATGTCATCGGCCGTGAAGCAGCCAGTTACAACATCGCTGCCAACCATCCCGAGAAATATTCCCGACTGGTATTTCGGCAGTCCGGCCATGAACTCACCTTTCCTGTAGATGAATTCTATGGCGCTGTCAGCGCCGGCATGCCTCCCTGGATAGTGATGTACTTTCCACCGAACACCGTGATCCAGGACGGCGAGCCGCTCCCCTATCCGGTGTTGTATGAACAGGGCCAACAGCTGATGTTCAGGGAGCCCGACCATGAGTGACTGGCACGATGAACTTGAGTTGGCACTGCTGCCGCTGGAGGACCTGAGAGTCGATAGCGTCTACATGACTTTTGTGATCAGCAATGCCCTGACCGAGCGAGGCATTTTCCATCAATGCCGGATCGGATACGCGGAGGACCGACTGAGCCGAATGACCACCGCTCCCCATTGCTGGGTCGAGCTCGAACAGGGCTGGTGTATCGATCTCCGGCTGAGACAGTGGCTGGGTGATGAGGACGACCTCCCTCATGGCGTATTCCAGCCAACCAACTACCCGCGAGCTCGATACCAAGGCACTGCGTTGGTGGTTCCACACCTGGACGTGGAAGATTTGAGGGCGATGACGAACGATGCCTACAGCAAGGTGAAACCGCCGTGGCTGGCCGGGCAAGCCGCAGCGGCCTGACGCCGGGAAAAACTTGCATTTTCTCAGGTTCTGGTAGCTTCGAAGTAAAGAACTATCGGGGACTGAGGCCATGGTAAGAGTGGCAAAAATCGTAACAGTGGGGCTCGCCGGGGTCGGCGTTGTGGAGCTCGCCTTTAGGGGTACCGATGCAGCGCTTTACGCATGGTATTTATTGTTCGTGCTCTGGGTGGTCGCACTTTTCACTCGCTTCACACTGGCCGCAGTCGATGCTTACAAGACGGTTTTCGCCAAGGGACCCGATGGGGAAATGACGTTTCCTGAATTCGAACAAAAGATGGCGTCGTTCAGTCGAGGCAGTGATGAGGAGGCAACCGGCGCGGGCAACAAGGCAACTTCCGGCAATGGGAGCAATGGCGGTACAGAGGGTTTCTTCGATGACGGCAGAATCAACCAGATTTATCGAGCGGACGATCCGTTCGGGGAGTTTCTCGACTCTTGAGGTGGTTCCTTATGGGTACAGATCAGGAGAACCAGGTGTTCGAGCCGGGTAATGGCCACCAGAACCACCTAAACCAGACCGGCCAGAGAGAACCACTTATAACAGACTGAGGAACCGACGATGTTTATTCGAGCCTACCTGCGGGCATCCACGCAGGAACAGAACGCGGAGCGAGCCCGGGAGTTACTGGTACAGTTCGCAGCCAACCACGGTCAGCGTATTGCCGCTTTCTACGTGGAGAATGTGTCCGGCGCTACCCTGCACCGCCCCGAGCTGATGAAACTAATCGCAGATTCTGGCGAGGGCGACATCGTTCTGGTCGAACAAATTGATCGGCTGGCTCGCCTCAAACAGAGTGACTGGGACTCCCTCAAGCAAAAGCTGGCCGCCAAGCGGTTAGCCATCGTCTCCCCGGAATTACCGACCAGTTGGCTCGCCCTGGAAAAGAAGGACGACACCGGTTTCACCGACTCCATTCTACGAGCGGTCAACGCCATGATGCTCGACATGCTGGCTGCCGTGGCCCGCAAAGATTACGAAGACCGTCGGCGCCGGCAGTTCCAGGGCATCCATAAAGCAAAAACGGAGGGTAAGTACCAGGGGCGGCAGCCAGACCTGAAGCGCAGGCAACACATCGCCAGTCTTCTCAAGAGCGGCCACAGCTACAGCGAAATACAGGAGATTCTGAGCTGCTCCCGGCACTTGATTGCGTCTGTCGCCAAAGAACAAAGACAGGCCGATGCTGCGGCCTGAACCAACAAAGTGCCCTGAAAGGGCAATCAACTATTGGAGACCTGAATATGCTGAACCTAGCTGCCACACTGATTGCATTTCTGAGCTTTGTCGCGGTCGTACTTTTTATCTGCGTTATGGCCTACCGCAACGCCGATCGGCTGGAAGCGTTCCTGGAGCGAAAGTTCCGAAAAAGATCACCCCGCCACAATGGCGATCTGAAATAAATTCGGGGCAAACCGGTGTTCTTGCCCAAAACGGGCAGTTTGAGAGCCGTGCCTACTGCGTCGTCCATGGCAGCATAATCGTGAAGTCGATATGAGGTTATGCACATGACGGACAAAACAGCCAGGCTTCCCGAAAACTTTCTATTTTTGCTGGAACAGGAAGAAAAGCGGAGGCAGCTGCGGGAGGACGCGGGGCTTCCGGCTCTCACAATACTGATCGACGCCGCTCACAGCGGTGGTGGCCAGGCCCGGCATATCCGGCGATTCCTGCTTGGCCTATATAACGCCAGTCACTGGCCATTCGAGCTGAACCGGCTGAGGGCCTTGGATGCGGAACTGCAACAGGCTGCGTTGCAGGTTCTGGCGCTGGATTGGAATGGCCGGGAGGTTCACACCTATCTGCCGGGTGGTGATGAGTTGTTTCAATCCTGGTGGGAGTGGGAATCGGAATCCTGACTATCGGCCTGTTCCTGCGAGCTTGGGGAATCCAGGTCTTTCAGAATTTCCCGTGCTCGTTGTTGTGCCCGCGCCACAAGCTCGGGCCTCTCATCATTCAGAATGTCATCAAGCGATCTTGCCACAAAAGCCCCTCCTGTTCGTTAACTCCAGCGCCTACTCCACAATGGCTTTGAGCAGAGCATCCCGAGCGTCGGAGTAGAACTGGATATCAATCTTGGTCGCCATATCATCCGACAGGTCAAATAACTGCCGGCGGCAGGCAACGGGCATCAGCAATGCAGTCGCGCCCTTCTCCACAGCGATTTCCGCAATCGTCACTGGATTGTGGATCGGCTCCACGGAGCCCCCCAGATTAATCTCCCCCACAATGATCAAACCACCGCGCACACTTTTCTTCAGTAGCGCCGTGCTCAATGCGACCAGAGACGCCATGCCAAGCTTGGCGCCTGATTTGGAGGCGTCGAACGCTCGCAACTGAACCGTAAACTCGTGGTGACGCGGATCCTTGTCGCCTACCAGTTGCGCCGACCGGGCGTATAGGTTCTGCTCCGCATAACCGATGCTTTCCTTGAACGCGGGCGGTACCGGCTTGTTCAGGACCTTGACGCCCGACCCTGGGCCTTCGTTCACCTCGATCCGGTACAGACCGGGATGTTCCTCTCCGCCACCCGGAGAGACGGTCCATACTTGGCCAGGCTCCAGGGGATCGTCACCAATGCTGTTCTCGCTCTGGAGTTCTGGAGTGGAAACAAATTTCTCAACACCATCGGCGCCCATGACATAGCTGAAATGGGTATTCCTGAATTCTGCCGCACCAATCCGCTTCTGCTGTTCCTTCACCCGGCGCCGGGCTTCCATGGCAATGCGAACGGCCCATTCGATATCTTCGTCCGAGACCTCATCGTCACCGGGATAAAGCAGCTTGAGCAGGCCGCTGACCGTTTTGTTCACCGCATTGGTATCCCGCCCAGACAGCGCGCCACCAAAAAACACCCGGTTCTGGATCAGGCTGACCCGGCTCTGATTGCGCAGCTGGCTCCAGCACTCGGATAGGAAGTCGCTGACCAGGCCGAAATGGTCGGTTAATAGCTCCTTACTGATTTTCGGCACGTCCCAGCCTGGCAAGAAGGCATGGATACGGTCCATGAAGGCCGTATCATCCTTCATTTCCGGGGGCATGGGGCCGAACAGGTGGCCTATCCGCTGCTGATGTTCCACATCCACGTCAAAGTTGCCCACCAGTACGATGCTGCCATCGGCTCGAATGTTTTCCTTGCCACGGCTGAACTCACCCGACTCCATGTAGCCCTTCATGATGTTCACGCCGTCCTTCTGGTCGAAGGAAATACCCGAGACCTCATCGAAGCAGACCACGTCGTACTGACAGACCAAACCCCGCTGGCCGCTGGCGTTGTTTACGAACATCTTGGCCACCGTGGCCTTACCACCGGAAATCAGGTGGGCGTAGGGTGACACCTGCTGGAACAAATGGCTCTTACCGGTACCCCTGGGGCCGAGCTCCACCAAGTTATAGTTACGCTCAACAAAGGGCACCATACGCAACAAAATTGCGTCCTGTTGCCGCTCCGACAGGCCGCTGGCCTCAATCCCCGTGGACCTTAGCAGCAGCTCTTTCCACTCCTGCGTCGTAAATTCCTTCCGGGCCTCTGCAAGGGTATCCAAAACGTCGCGCTTGGAGAGCTGGATCTCCCGCAGGGCTTCGACACCGAAGGGGCGACCATTACTTTCCTGGGCAATGGCAGCATCGTAATTGAGCGTTACCTCGGCATAGAAACCGCCGGTCAGAATCCGCTCATGCTCGTTTACCAAAGACGGTGAGATCCGCACGTCGTTCAGGCGGAGGCTGGGGAGGGAGGTAATATAGGAGTCTGTTTTCGCATCCAGGCGGGCGGTAATCAGGTCGATGATTTTGACTTCACCGTTTTCCCTTGCCCGGGCCTTGAACAGCTCTTCCTCACCCGCCTTGACGGTGCGAGACTTGAGCTGCCGCTGCACGATCTCCAGGCCTTCGTTGATTTCGTCCTGGTCGGTGCTCGCGCAATATCGCCCGAGCAGGAACTCAACTACATAGGTGGGTACCGGGAATTGGCGGCTGAAGGTTCGTACCAGGTCCTTTCGCACCAGGTAGCCATCCAGGGCCGTTGCGGCCTTTCTGTCGATATCGTCCAATTCCATCACATTTACCTCTTAAGAAAGAGCCCCACCAATCACGGTGCCCGTCTGGGCAACCAGAGAACCATTTTTGTCGAGCAGAACAACCACCGCTTTCTGCCCTTCCAGATCTTCATCTTCGACAACCACGGAAGCGGTGCCATTAGCTTTGAGCGGCTTCGAGCCGACCACCACACTGCTGGCTGCTTCACCCGCGCGGGTCCGGATATCCAATGTGAGCCCTGAATAGTCGCCCGTCACCGCCACCGTGCAGCGCAACCCTTTCCACACCAGGTCGGTAAACTCGATGGCCCCTTGAGCGGAGGCGCCGCCTGCCACCACCAATTGGAGTGTCAGGCACTCCTGTAGACTCAGGCCGCCGTGAGCGTAATCCTCACCTTTCTTGAAACAGCTAATGCCATCAGCCAGGGCAAAGTAGTGACTGGAGTTCCAGTACCAGGGGAAGAGTCGCTCCTGGGTTTCCGCACCGGCCTTCAGTGCGGCACAGCGCCCCCATTTGCTTTCAGCCAGTACGCTGGGCAGGTCAATTTTGGGTAGCCCCCCGGGCAGAAGCAGCCAGCCGTGATCGGTGACGACGCGCACTCGCTTCCAGCCCGCCGCCAACAGCTCGGTAATACGGCTCTGCACTTCATTCAAAAGGCTTTCCAGGTGTTTGGCCAGCTTCCAGCCACGGTCGTGACCTTCATGGTCGATGTCGCCAAACTCACACCAGGCGAAACCTTGCCCATCACCGTCTTCTGTTCGGTCCAGCAGCGTCCAGTCGGCGTCCTTCAGCAGTTTCTTGAGGTGATAGCCGCCTTTGAGGGACTGACCGGTCGCCGCCACGGCGGGTTCGAAATCCGCGCTGCCATCGTCCCCCCGAATTTTATCTCGGACCGGTGTCACCGCCGCCTTGCCAGTGGCGGTGACGCTGGGCAAAGCGGCCCAGGTGGGCGCCTCGTCCACATCCAGCCCTGAAGCTTCCAGCATCTCTGCCAGCCGCTTGCCCGTATCAAAGCGCAGCCCATCGACAAAGAGCACACAATCGCCGGGAGTTGCGGGAAATGGGGGCACCGTTGTGCAGGAGCCACCAGGATAGGAGGCACCATCAACGATCTTCTGCAGGTAGCGGGCGGATTCTTCCAGCCACGGAAGGTAAACCGCCCGGACGGCTGTTGTAACAGCCTCAAAGTCAGCCGCGCTCTCCACCTGGGCCAAAGCGCGCATTACGCCGTCATCCACTTTCCAGCCAGCGTTGGCATAGCCGTCCATCAGATCATCCACAGAGCCCGCCGCCAGAGACGATTTTGCATAGTTGGCCATGGCGGCCAAGTGCTCCAGCGCGCACGCCAGCGGAGCTTCGCCCAGTTCTGCCCAAACCAAGGATCGCCTACCGCCGTGTATCTGTTCGAGCTCCAGTATTCTGGCCCGTGCCTGGTGCGCAGGAGCCTGGGCCAGAGCCAGCAAGTCACGGCGCAGGTGGTCTTCCTGGCCCTGGTTCCACTGAGGCCAGCCACCGGCCACGGTTTCATCGGCAAACAAATCAAAGGCTGGCGGTTGGCACTTGCGAATTTGGGCGGGAATATGGGGGTAGCGGTGGGGCGCCTCGCAGAAACGTTGCCAAACCGCCTGCCAAGGCCCCTGGTGGGCCGCAAGCTTGGCGCACCCGGCCAGCACCCCCTCATGCTGCGGGTTGAAAGCCAACTGGGAGGTGCATACCGCCACAAAAGCCCGCCATTCGTTCTCACCCCTCGCAGCCTGGAATGCATCGCCCTGGTCCAGCCACAGCAGCAAATCCCGGGTGGGGTCGCCGCCGGTTAACAGGGTATTGAAGTAGTCCTTATCCAGGCGTTTGCCCTTGAGCAAGTCGACGTCTTCGTCGAGTAGTCGGTACAGCGCCAATTGCATGGCGTGTCGGGTCTCGCTGTCCTGCGCTACATCAAGGCCAAGGCCACCCTGGTCCGACTTCAGGTAGGCAAGAATGGTCCAGTCCTTGGCATTCACCTGGGACCAGATCACGCCCCGGTATTGCAACTCGGCCAGCGGCTTGAGTGAGTCGGGACAGCCTTCCACCGCCCGCAAATCCTGGCGGCTGACGCCGGGCAGATAGAGAATGGGTATCGCCCCTTCTGCCAGGGATACATCATCCACCAAGCCGGCGATGACGCAGCGCAGCCAGATTGCCGGGCCGGTGCGCTTCGTGGGGGCATAGTCACCCAGCACCAGAAGTTCCGGCAGCTCTGCCTGAAGGACTGGAATAACCGCTTCCCATTGCCGGTCACGGTCTGGCCAGAGGATACCGGCTGGGGCGACCTGAATGTCTGGGTTAAAGGTAGCCGCGTCTCGAACAGACTTCAGGAGATTATCAATAACCCTCATGCACCACCTCTGGCACCCAATGCCTCTATCCGTCCTACCCAAGCATCAAACAGAGGGCACTCCTGACGGATAGCATCCAGGCCGATATCCAAAGCTATCAATGAACCATGAGCGACTTTGTCGTAGGTATCGCATACCGCCAGAATGCGTTTTGAAGGTGCTGTCTCTCGACCTTCGTTGATGTGCTCGGGGCTATCGAAACCACGGCGGATCTGCGTCAGTTCAGCGACCACACCTGGCTCATCAAACCAGTCTGAGAAGGCATCCGGGGCACTAAACAAGAGACCTTCAAACTCATGCACAACCACGTTAGCCAAGAAATTAGGCTGGGCTATATCGTTCTGAAAGGCCTCTTCTACTGCTTTAGCCCTAGTGATGGAATCTCCTGGCGCCTTCATGGCCGGAAAATCAGTGGGTAACCCATAGAAGTCCAGCAATGTGGTCACCCAGGCGGAGGCATCCTCCTTGCATTTATTCTCCACCTGCCATTTTATCTTCCCATAAGACGACACACCGCCTTTTCCTTGCGGGCCGGTGCGAATAATGATGGGGTTCAGCCAGATGTTAAGGCGTTGAAAGTGCGGACCGAGCACCTCGCGCACAAACACATCTTCCGTTTGGCCTTCACAGAAAATATGTACCCGGGTCATCGTGTTGGCCTCCCACCCAGGACATTTTTCTGCCACAGCTCGCCGAGAGAGTATTCATTGAGCCAAGCGTCCAGCGCCTTGGGGTCGAGACGGTGTAGATGGGTATAACCCTCTGTCCGATCCGCAACCACAACATCCTCTGAGGAAAATTCATTCAGAAGGTCGGTAGATTGGGTGGAAACGATGACCTGCTTATTCTTGGACGTTGACCGCAATAAAGACGCAAGCAAATTGATCGCGAATGGATGTAGACCAAGTTCCGGTTCATCAATCAAGATTGTTTCAGGTTGAAGCTCCTCGGGCTGCATAAGAACTGTCGTCAGGCAAATAAATCGTAGGGTTCCATCAGACAGAAGGTGGGCCTTAAAAGGCACATCTTCGCCCTTTTCTGTCCACTCAAGCTCTATCTGATCCTTGCTGTCTGGCTGTGGGCGCAGTAAAAAATCGCCAAAGAAGGGCGCGACCAGACGAACCGTCTTAACAATACGTTTGTAATGGGATGGATGCTGGTCTTGCAGGAAGTAGAGAAACGCAGCCAGATTTCGGGCATCTGGGCGCAAGTAAAGGTTGTCGTTAATGCCATGCCGTTGTTTGACTAAAGCGCTGTCGCTGGTGTCGTGAAAATGATAAAGGCGCCAGCTCTTCATGGGAGGGACTGTGTAATCGTAGATCCGCGTAAAACGCTTCTGTGACTCCACTTCCGTTTCGAAGTGACCAGAACTAATTGTCCAGTCCCCTTTCATGTTCCACCAGAAGTTCTCTTCCGCAAACATCATGCGGTTATCCTGGGTTGGTTCCAGAGCGAACTTGTAACCATTATTACCGAAGTAAAGCTCCGCATAGACCTGCTCGGTTTTCTTGCGACCAAAGTGAAGCAACGCATCGGGGCCACCTTGCTTGCTCACAAAACGCTGCAGGTTGCCCTCGAGCATTTGCTGAATTAGCCGAAAGAAGCCGATAAAATTTGACTTGCCAGCGCCGTTGGGGCCGATAAGCACATTCAGCCCCCTTAGCTCCAGATCGCATTCGCGGATGGATTTGAACCCGCGCAACACGATGCGAGATAGTTGATTTGGGTTCATAGTTCGTCACCCTCATAATGTTCAGATATGATGCGTTCGGCTTCCCTATCATAAATTTCAGACAGATCCCGTAGAGTGCGAGCTAACCTGTGAAAATTAGCATTCTCGACATCCTCTGCTTTTTGGCGGTACCGCTCTGCAAGCTCCTTTTCTGGCTTGGCGGTTGGATCAACCCAATGGACGCCACGGGAACTGAACGACGCTGAATGGAAACCTCTTCGCATTTTTTCAGAGTCCCTGCTATTCAGGGCATCGGCAGCAGCACGGTGAATCCACAGCCCATCCTCATCTTGAGGTGCGTAAAGTAGTACCTCACCGATATGGATAAGGGCAGGCTCTAGATGCCCGGACTCTGCGCAGGAAACCTTCACCTTCTCAATCCAGTTTCTGAAATGCTCTGCGTCGAACGACTCATCATCCATTTGTCCTGGAGGACGACTCCATTCACTGATCAGGCGATAGGCGTTGGTGGCTATAGCCTTTTGTTCTTCAGAAGGCTCTTCGGTTTTGTCTCCCTCTTTGTTTGAACGGTAAATAAGTTGAATCACTTCGCAGAAAAAATCAGGCTCATTGGCCAATTTTCGATGTAAGTAAACAGGTTTGTTCCCATCGAGTTGGTTAAGTAATGGCAAGTAGGCCCATTCAACTCTGAAAAGGTCTTCATCACTAACGGCGCTATCCGAATGTAAGTGCTTTATTAGCTCAACCATGTGATAACTATCCATGGCGTGGTTTGGCTCGCTGGATTTTAGCGCCCCAAGAAGAGCGCGCACGCATTGCTGCGGATCAATCGCACTCTTCGAATGCAGCATTCTTTCCAGACAGGTTATGGCGGCGTGTGGCCGCCCGTACTCGAGTAGCTTTTCAATGGAATATTCAAGATCTTCTTTGGCGTCATAGGGGAAAGCACTTGCCCGAGCCCAATAATGCTCCTGATGCTCTTCAAGCCACTGCGCTGCTCGCTCCCAAGTTTCTCGACTGAAAGGCAAGCAAGCGAGAAACTGTCCCGTTTGTTTGTGGCTCCATCCCGCTCTATTTACTCTGTCGCACCAATCCCAGCCTTCATCATGACGGCGGCGCCATATAAACGTCCCCGCCAGATCCAGATGCTTTTCGTTCTCCGAATCCAAAAAGTCGGGTAGCAGCGTTTTTTCAATATCCGGCACAGATAGGTCAGCCAATGCGGCGCCAACATCACGAGGTGATGAAACGGTCTCGGCAAAACGAATTGCACCGTCTATACCATCTTTTGCAACAATCTCACTGATGGCTGATGCTCGCCGCTCATCAAGCTTTCTACGCTGCTCCTCCCAGTTTCCAGACTCCTCGTAGAGGTCAAAGTCTCGACCTGAAAAAAGCTCCTGGTATAAGAGTAAGGGATCAGTCGGGGCCAGCTTATCCATAACTGCCTCGAGCGGCTTTAACAGCTCGTCAGGTAGCGACCACTCTGCCTCTGGGAATCTCCGGTGTTTCTTGGTGAACTTAGAAAGTCGACGCCATAGGATTTGTCGTTGATCTTCAGGAAGCGACCGAATCTGATCGGAAGACAGGGTTTCAATCATCTTATCGAATGCTGGCCGAGTTAGATTGTCAGAGTGGTCGATTAACCCAGAAAGCTTGGCAACATCCAGTCCGGCTGCACTGACCGCTAGCTCTGCGTATGACGATGTCTGTAACCAATACTCATGCTTTGTAACCCCTTTTTCCCAGTCATCCGGGATGATCTCTCTCCACTGCGGCTTATGGGTGCCAGAAGTCATCTGGTGTTGGTTGGGGAGCAGGCTTAACAAAAGGCTCCAGCCAATGTCTGGCCATTCTTTGATAACGGTTTGTACCGCTACCTTGCGCTTTTCAATGCTTGCAAGTGTATGCGGCATCCAGGGAAGCAAAATGTCTGTCAAGGAGTTGGCTGGGCGGTTTGCCCATTGGCCACCTGGATCATGGCTGGCTAGTTCAGCCAGCAGATCACATACTCTAACAAGATACTGCTCATCCCAAGCTATACCTTCCAAAGCCCAGAGCAGCCCTGTCATATGGTTGCTGCCGGTGATGCCTACGCCTTCCTGAGCAAAGAGCTCATCGAATGGGCAAGGGAGCGACCGTAAAGCTGTTTCTACGGCATCAAGAAATTCTTTGGGCGCTGCTTCGGACAAGGTAGGCAGCAGACCGTTAAGGCTTCCCCATAACGTCCAATCCGCGCCGTCAAAGATATCCCGAATCGCCAAAACGGCTGTTATGTCGGCATTTCCAAGGGTGCAGTTGCTGCAAGCTTCCGGATAACAACCCAGAATGGCCAACCCTTCTGCAAGCCCGCTGCGAATTGCGGGGGAATAGCTCGGTACTTTCCCGTGAATGCTAGCTGCATAACGCTCTTCTGGTGGCAGCTCAAAAGCGGGATCCTGTTCTTTCAAAACAGTAGTGGTCAGCGATTTAAATACCTCCAGGTTTGGATCAAGAATTCTCGAGCCCAGAAGCTTAAATAACTCTTTCCGGTGGGTTACAACCCACACGCCATCCTTCAACGATAAGGGGCTATTTGGCAGGTGTAATATTTCACGAGCCACCTTAATCCAATCTTCGTATCTCATATCGAGAATACGAGATAGAGCCTCCTTGTCAGCTTGCTTTTTTTCATTCCATGAGCCAACCAGGCTTGCCAGTGCTAACAGGGTCGCATTTGGATGGTTCTTCCAGTCATCTGAAAGTTCATCTTTCTCAGGCCTCACGTTACTGGCTAGGTTATAGATTGCCGCCTTAACAGCGGTAAGGCTCATCTCAGCGGTGTACCTATCCGGCTCAAAGCCCTCTTTCATCTGCTGGTAGGGATGGATGTAGTTACGGAAATTTCTCAGATGTTGCCCGAAATTCTTTACATCGAGCCGAAGGATGCCAATGTTGTGAGCAACATCTATAAGCTGTGCGAGACTCCAGTCTTTAAACGGTTTTGGCTTGCCGCTTTCATCTTTGGGGCTTTGCGGGGACCGGTTGAAGTCCGCAGGCTTTTTGTTCGCCAAGCCAAGTAGCAAACCTTCCAGTAAGGAGCCGCACAACATAATAGTGGCCATAGGGGAATGGGAGAGACAACGCTGCGCTTCGGTAAAACGGTTTTCCAGGATAGGTATAAGCCCCGGATCTACCAAAGCGGGAGACAGGGATAAGGTCTCTATAGCCTGGGTGGTTTCGGCCTCCATTGCTGTTATCTGAAGGCCACCCAGAGCGCGTTGTCTATCATCGCCGCTCATTAGACTTTCTCCCGTGCGGCTCTTTTTTCAGCAAGCGTCAGGTGGTGGTCGTTAATCCGCTCACCCTTAAACGTCTGATACCAGGGTGCAGATTCCACATCCTTGCCACGGTCTTTGGTCCATTTGATGTTGGGTTTGTCGCGCAGGATGCCGGCGCCTTTCTTTTTGACGTCGCCTACGGTCATGAAGGGACGGACGTTGAGACGGACGCCGTCGTTGAGATCTGGGTCCCAGCCTATGGGCTGTTGTTCAATGGGCTTCCAGCGCACGAAGATGTCGTAGGGGGCTTCTCCTTCGAGGATCTGTTCCAGCTTCTTTTTCAGGGATTCGGCGGCGGCCAGGCGTTCTTCGGCGCCGTCGACGCCGCTGGCCAGGTCCTGCTTCTGGCGGCTGATCCAGTCGCCCAGGTAGGTGTAGGTCAGGGTTTCCAGGTTCTTGCGGTCCAGCTTGTGGTAGTTGACCAGGGCGGCGAAGCCGTCGGGCAGGCCGTCCCAGATGTGCCAGATGAAGGGGCGGTTCTGAAAGAGTTTGCAGTGCTGGGTGAAGAACTTGTCTCGCAGCCAGGTTTCCAGGGTTTTGCCGGCGTGGCCAGCACTCTTGAGCAGTTCTGCCAGAACATCGGTGGACCAAGCCTCGCCGTAGGCAGCGGCCAGCAGGTTCAGCAGGCGGTCGGCGGCTGAGGCCTCACCGCGCACCGGGGGAATACAGACAATGCCGTCTTCATCGGCGAAGGGCAGCAATGCCTCGCAGCGCTTAACCCATTCACGCTGCTCTTCGGCCAGTTCCATGTCGGCATCCAGTTCGGCGGGCCAGCGGTAGCCCAGGAGGCGGGCAACGGCGACTTGCAGGACTGTGTCGTCGGTGCGGAGCGGGCCTTCGGCTGTCCACTTTTGTTCTTCCTCCCACACGACTGAGCCGCAGGGGTGGCCGTGGAAAGCCCATTGAGTGGGATTGTCAGTATACGACCCAGGCAATCCATTCGGATATTTAATCTTTGCAACAGAAGACCAGTATTCATGGTCAAATGGCACCTTCAACAAGGTTCGGTTGGTAACTTTCAAGGCTTGATCAAGTTCACGTATTGCTTCATGAAAGCTATCCGACGCTAGAAAACACAAGAGAGGTGCTATTTCCGCCTCTTTTAATGGACATACAACTGCTACATTATTGTCGAAATGCTCTCCCCAGTATGGAACCGCTTTTAGTCCTGCCATTCTATTAATTGCAACACCACGTTTCCCCCAAACGCGGTTGCCACTCTCGTGCATATCGTGCAGCTGAGCACGAGCCGACTCTGCATAATGATGTAACTGCCCACATCCTTTTTGCCAAAGAATAGCCTCTGAAACATCTCCATAGAACTGGGCCATATTGTTGCTGCGACGGAATGGCAACCAGTCATGAGAAATTGCAGCAACCTCCCAGAGCTTCTTCGTAAACCGCTCTATATCTCCAGTCACGAGTCCCTGATAGCATTCAGCGATCTCAGAGATGTGATTATTAGAATCCTGCTTTGAAAAGCTTATTCTCCCATCCGGATTCTCCAACTGCTTCGCCTGATCGACAGTCTTTACCTCCGTCGCCAATAACTGCTCAGCCTTCTCCACCGCCGTACGCGGCTCTGAAACATCCACGCCCCGGATTAGATTGGTATGTTCCGCATCACCGAACAGTCCGCCGGATTCCTGAGCATCATTGCCATGGCTGATGGATATTAGCTGGACATTGAAGTCCCACATTGGGGTTTGGAAGGCCTGAGGCCCAAGCCGGGCAATTAAATGCCAGGTATCGTTCTTGAGCAGCTTTTCGCGGAACTTCTTATAACTGGTGAGGAACAGCCAGTTCTGCGGCAGCACTATGCTGGAGGTCCCGCCCTCGACACATAGCTCCAGGCAACGGTCCAGGAAGACCGTCGCCAAGTCATTCTTTGCCGCCGGATAGTGCCGCTCACAGAAGTCCCGCAACCGGTCGCTTTGCTTGCCCCGGGCCAGGTAAGGCACGTTGGTGATCACCCATTGATATTGATCAGCCAGGAGGGTGGCTGCCTTGGCCAGCCCCTGGGCCACTACGGCGGCCTCGTGTTGAGCTTCGCCCCCTCCC
Organism: Halomonas sp. IOP_31; assembly: GCF_021151495.1. Lineage (NCBI taxonomy): Bacteria > Pseudomonadati > Pseudomonadota > Gammaproteobacteria > Oceanospirillales > Halomonadaceae > Halomonas > Halomonas sp. IOP_31. The sequence goes on from NZ_JAIRBP010000036.1 coordinate 23,208, forward strand.
GCTTGCGGGTTCTGGGATAGTCCTTCTTGTTCGTTTTCCAAGGCCTGTTTCAGGGTGGTGGACAGCTCCTCCCACTTCACCAGCTTGGCGGCGTCGGCTTTTGCGGGGTTAAGCAGGCTGCCCAGTACCGGCGCGTCCCGGAAGGTGTCGTGCATCCAATCCAGTGCAATGGTTAGGTTGTGCTTGCCCAGCCCGAGTTGCTTCCACTCTTCCTTGGCGACGCTGACGGACAGGCCAGTACAGGCCAGATGCAGCTCCGGCAATGGGCGGTAGCCTTCCGCGTCGGGGTATTTCCAGGCGGCCAAGGCCAACGCGAAAGCAGCCAGCTCCACACAACGCTGATCCAGCTCCAGACCATGAATGTTCTCTCTCAACACCGCATCCACGGCGTCCCGAGCGGACAGACCGTCTCGCTCCATGCGCATGGGCACGAGCATCAGGAAGGCGGCCACCAGGAAGTGGCCGGAGCCGCAGCAGGGGTCCAGGGTTTTCAGGTCGGCCAGTTGTTCCGGCCAGGCATCGAAAGTGCCGGCAGCCGGTGTCCATCTTGTGTTATCAGCCCCATCATCCTGTTTCACAAACCGCAGGTACTCCAGCGGCACACCAGGGATGGCTGCCTTGTGGCGTAGTTCGTCTTCGCTTTCGGCGTGCTTCAGGTCGCTTTCACTGAGCTGCCGGGCCGCCCACCAGGCACCGAGGGCGTTGTCGAGCAGGAAGCTCACCATGTAGGGCTCGGTGAAGAGCTGGGTGACGGCGGGGAGCTCCCGGGCACCGATCTTGACCTCGGACTGGTTGACCTGTTCCTTCTTCTTGGCCTGCCAGAACTGGTAAACCCAGCCCAGGCTATCGGAGGCGGTAAACACCTCCAGCGGCAGGCCCGCGACCTGGCGTTCCAGAGCCTGTTGGTGTTCCGGTGGCAGGGTGAGCTGGAAGACCGGGGAGTCCAGCCGGAAAATCTGCGGCAGCATACGGGCCGCATAGCGGGCGGCCAGTTCCCAGCCGTTGGCGGCGCCTTCATCGGCAGCCAGGTCTTCACACTCTTCCAGGGTGATGGCCACCGGTTCGTCCGGGTCCGGGTACATCAGCAGGTCGTTTTCGGCCAGGAAACGGGCAAAGAGCATGCGGTGCCAGTGCTCGTAGGCGACCTCCTCCACCAGGCGGTCCATGGTCTGGGCTTTGGCTCCGTTGCCGCCACCGTTGAGGGCGTCGCCCAGTTGGCGGCCATGGGCGCGTAGCTTGCGGCGCAGCTCGCGGTCGGTCTCGCTCAAGTGCGAAGCCGGCGCCGGGTCACCAACGCCGAGCTGCTCCAACGCGGCGCGAGCACCGGTTTCGGCGGTGTCCCGGGCGGCCTTGACGGCGCGCTCTAACTGGCTTCTCAGAGTCTTGTCGAGTGGCTGCATGTTCTTTTACTTCCCCAATCCTGAAAGTGATGCCACAGCTACGGTGTTTGTACCGTGAGAGCACTTTTTCCTGTCGCATCGGTGCGACTTGATATGCGCAACTTTACCAACAATCGCATAGACTGCGCATAGAACTTTACCTATGCGCATTTCAATGCTGACGCGCATTGCTGTACTCATAGCGCGCCCAGCGCCGCTCACCCACCTGCTGGAGGCCGGTGTTCTCCTGCATCAGCTCCTGCATCAGGCGCCGGGCCTGGTTGCGGTCAAAGCGCGTGATTTGCCGGATTTCCTTGTTGCTCAGGCCCGGCTCGTTGCGGCGCGCGCGCTCCATCAGGATGCTCAGCACGCGGGTTTTGGCGGCCTCCCAGTCGATGCGGCGGCGGGCCTCACCCTGACCGTCTTCGGCCAAGCGGTTATAGAGGTCCGGGTGAACGCACCAGTAGGTCCCCCGGCCAGTGCCGCCATGCTCGATGTAGCCGGCTGACTCCATGGCCGAGAGCCGCTCGCGGATTTCCGCCTCGCTGCGCTGACACAGGGCTGCGGCGGTTCCGGTATCCAACTCCGGGTGTTGCAGCAGGTATTGCAGCAGCAGGAGCTCGTCCACGCCCAGGTTGCGGCCATGCTCGCTCTCCTCGGCCACGAACAGACGGAAGGCGGCATTCAGGTCCCGCTTGGGGAAACTCACCAGCACGGATTCGCCGATCTCGCGAATCTGGGGCGGTTCCTTGCCCTCAATGAGCAAGGCGGAAAACATGCGGTTTATTCCCAGGTTGCTGCGGTTGACCAGGCGTAAACGGGTCAGGGCCTCCACCAGCAGCGGATTTCGGGCGGCGGGCTGGTGATGGAGGATATTGTTGGGAGTAATGCCGGCAATGAAGCCCCCGTTGTTGCTGATTTCCAGCCGGTCCGGGTAAAGCTTAACCATCACCGGCCCGGCAATGCGCAGATCCGCATGGCAGAAGGCGTTCATCAACGCCTCGCGCACCGCGATTTCCGGCCAGGTGCGGTATTCGTAGTGGAACAGGCCCTGCTGATAAGTGGTGATGGGGTTGAAGGGGACCAGCAGTTCTTCAATGCGCTGAACGGACAATGGCAAGGCACTCACCCGATCCTCCCGGATGCCATACTCGGTATCCGAAGTCATTTGCAGGAACGTCCAGTTGTGGCCGGGAAGATGTTCCCGGATGGCGGCTTCGGTACCGGCCAGCAACAGCGCCGCGCGAGTCAGTTTGCCGTGCTTGATCAGGCCCAAGGTGGACAGCAGCTCAACATCGGTCAGGCGTAGCAGGTCCTCCGGCGCCCGCTCCTTGCGGGCCTGATTGCGTAGGGACTCGAGGGCGGTGGCGGATAGTAACTGGTTGTCCACGGGGGAGACGGCTTCGCCAGTGTAATCGGTCTCGCCCGTTTCCACGCCGATTTTGCGGCGCAAGGTGCCAGTGAGCGGCTGGCAATCCTTGCCTACACGGATGGTGCCCCGGCCAGAGCTGTCGGTGTAGGGCGGCATACCGGGGTAGATCTGCATAAGCAGCAGGCGACCGGTGCCTTCCGGTACGGCCAGCTCTTCGAATACCGGGGTTATTTTCGGATCCGTCTGGTCGTAAACCGCCTTTTTCAGCAGGTTGATGTCGATTTCCGGCGGAACGCCGATGATGGCACTCTCACGCCCTTGGGACCGGTCGGCCACCCCAAACACCACGGTACCGCCGCCGCCATTGGCCATGCATACGGCCATCTGGACCACGGTTCTCACCGCTTTGTCGCGGCTTTGCGTGTCCCACTGCTTGAAGTCGAGGTCCTGGTCTTCCAGGTCGTCGGCTATGCAGTGCTCCAGTTCCGGGAGTAGGGACTCTATGTTAGCGGCGGTCCTCATGGATGAAGTCATTCCCCTTATTTAACTGGCTCTTTATTTGACGGAAATTGGCCCGTCTGGCAGCGCAGCCTTGAGTTGTTGCTTCACTTCCTCGGCCCAGGCATCGATGTCTGCGTCAGACTTCAGCGTGCGGCGGGGTACATGGATAAACTGTATCTCCGGCTCGCACAGCTCGGCTGCCGCCACGGCCACATTGTCAAAGCGGCTGGGAAGGGCAGCGACGCGATCGGCAAACATGGCCAGAGCGCACTGATCCAGCGTGTTCAACACCTCTTGGGTGGATTGAACCGCGACCTCGGGCTGATCGGCCAGGGTCAGGCGCTGATCTGCCAACAGCTGGTTTCGCTGTTCGGGCTCCAGTTGCTGCCAGTTGCTGTCATCGGCCAGACGAGCCATGCCTTGCTCGTGGCGCTTCTTGTAATCCTGGTCCAGTCGATTCAGCGCATCCCGGAGCGCCTGTGTCAGGCTGGTAATCAGCGGGGCCACCGGGTCGGGGTCGGTCAGCAACTGTCGCTGCTGTTCAATGGTTTCCACCTGAGCCCGGAAGACATCGGCATCGTCGAGCCCGCCTGCGTGGGACATCAATCGCTTCAATATCGCCCAGTTGGGCCAGCGCTGGTGAATGCGCTCCGAGAGGTGCTCCCAGGTCTCGATGTTGGAGGCCAGCTCTTCGCGTCGGTTATAGAGCGCCACCAATTGCTCGTTGCCGGCGGTGAGGCGAATATCGTCAAGAAAGCTGGTGTCCGGGCGCTCCGGCTTGGGCGCCTCTCCGCCGGCCTCGTCAGCCAGGTCGGAAAGCTTCTGAAGGAACTGAGGCACATACGCCAGCTCCTCACCCTGCTTGGCGGACAAACCCACCTTCTGCAGCAGCTTACGGATTTGAATACGCTGGGGGGTAGTGACGGTGGCGGACTCGACCTTGAACAGGGTTTTGCCAATGCTCTTGCGCTCCAGGCTGGAGGGTTCAAGAGGTTGGCCGCGCTCGTCCTGGGCGCGGATAAGGCCAGCCACCAGCAGGGCCTGGAGGCCCCCGTCCACGGCGTCGCGGGACCAGCCATAAGGGGAGGACTCAAAATGGGTGCGAATATCCGCACCTTTTTTGCCGCCTGCAATGGCTGCCAGAATGGCTTTGCACACCGGGTTCTTGGCCGGTTCGCCATCATCTCCCACGGCCTTGAGGGCGTCTGGGGCACCTTTCTGAGCCTTTTCGTAAACCTTGGACCAGCCGGCATGGTCAGCCGTATGGAAGTGAGGGTAAAGCCGTTGCAGGGCGTTGTTGGCGGCTTCCAGGATCATTTCCTGGAGATCGTTGCCCAGAATCTCGTTACCGCCCCCCTGGAAGACACGAGCTCCGGAGAAGGCTTCATTCAGCAATTCCCGGATCTTGCCCTCAGCAGTCTGCTTGGTGGTTTCCATGGCAGCGCGGGCCTCTGTGCCCTCCGGGGTGTTGGGTACGCCCCGCTTATCCAGGGTGGCACTGGCGGCCTTGTAGTCGATCAAATGGTGCCGTAGGTCATCCGCAGAGCGCTTGGGGATGAACACGAATACGGTGGGCGATTGGTTACCAGCTTGCCGGGCATCGGCGCGTACGGAGTTCTCGTCGCCGCTCCATCCATCCCGAACCCAGACGCAAATACGTTGGTCGGCATCATCTGGCAACTGCGCGTCGAATACTGGGTAGATATCGCGGGTGACTTTTGCATCACCCTGAACCAGCGATAGCTTGCGGGCCGCCTCGCCAAAGGTGCGGCGGATACGGTCATCGCGTTCGGCATGAATGCGATGCGCCTCGCTGGATAGGGCCGCGCGTTGGCTGAGGAATTCATCTGTCCAGGCGGAGCTCTCTTCGGTTTGGATGCGGTACTCATCGCCGATCTTTACAAGTAAGTCGTATTTCAAGGCACCGTTAGAAAGCTTTTCTTCAGCAAGCTTTGCTAACCTGGATCGGATAGCGGCACTTCCTTGGTTCAGGTCTTCAACCAATAAGTCAGCCAACGTATCAATAGTCGCACGGATGCCGATTTCATTGTTCTGGCCGCCCAACTTGTTGATCAGGAACACCAGGCCGCAGGCTCGGGCCATCAGACGCTCATCTTCGGTGCCATTAATCCACTGCATGGTCTTCTGATAGACCTTTTTTGGCAAAATCCGATGCTGCTGTAACTCATCTGCAGAGTAAAAATAGATGTAGTCAGCAGGTATTACGTTTCCGAGGTCTTTATCGAGGTTGGTTTGGACTCCCTTGTGCGCAATTCTCAATTGATTGCGGAGCTGACTATCCGTGCCAGTGGGGTCCAGAGAACGCAAGGTGTTTTCCCAGAAGCGTCTGCGAACTGGGAGAATTGGGTAATCCTGTGGAAAGTAAGGCAAGTCATCCTGACGATGACCAAGAGTGGTACCGTTCAGGTGCCTCGAAACTTCCCCCAGGTTGGTTTGCATAACCTGCTCAATGGGAGCTTTAGCCTCCGGTTTCTTAGCCAGAATAACTTGCCGGATAACGGCATCGACATCGGCGTCCGAGAGCTCGACGCGGATGGTAAATCGCCCCTCAAGCCTCTTCAGATTACTGGTGCCGGTTACGGCTGTCTGTCCGGTACCAATGAATAGAAGTTTGCCACCAAAGTTCTTACAACAGGCCTCGACAACCTCCTGTACAGCAATGGAGCGTTGACTATCTTCGCCAATGAACTGTTGAACTTCGTCCAGAACGATCAGAGTCAACGGGAATTTGCCATCTCGTGTTAGTGCTTGACGAATGGCTTTTAACATTTCATCGCTAGAGATATCGTGAACATTCGGGTACTGATTATTCAGTGCTTCCATGCACGAGGCTTCTGAAGAGAAGAGCGAAGGTTTAACACTCACCAATGCCTGGGGTAGGCCTTCAGCGACATGAAAGTTGTCCAGTTCCTCATGCCAGTCGAAACCTCTAGACTCAACGTTCTTACGCACCTGTTCAAGAATGCCTTCACGCTTTAGCCATAGCACGAAGCGAGCAACAGGATACTGCGCTGGCAAACCGACGGACTTAAAAAGTATTCTAAGCAACGCAAGGCGAACACTTCCCTCCGCACCCGAACCTAACGTTCCGGAAGCGGCGTGCAGCCCTCCGTGTCGCTTTCCTTGAGTGCTGAGTTCAATCAGATGATCGCTAACGCCTTTAGGCAGATTCGCAATTCCTCTCGCTGTAGCCCCATCGTCAAATGTGGCATCCAGCCAAAGCGCCCGAAGCATTTTGACTAAATGTGATTTCCCAGAACCAAAGAAGCCACTTACCCACACTGCCGGCTGCTGGGCCTGGTCGATATTCTTGAGGTAGGTTTCGAGGATATGTGACATCCCTTTTTCGTACTGACCATCGCAAACGAACGTTTCCAGTTCGTAGCGAAGAACCGCCAGGGCATGACTGTTGGTTTCGTCGTTGACGCTTGCCACCCCTTCGTTGACCAGCTTCCGGGTGGTTGGATCCTTCTGATAAATGTCACGATTCTTCATTAACAACCTCTTATTCAGTAATCCTTATCCGCCGTGATAGCCATGGCGAGATAGTTCCACCCGTCGTAACCGTCCAGCAGTCGGTAGTTGTTGTTTTCATAGCTTCCAGGAAAGAACACCAGCAGCCGCCCGGGCACCTGGGGAGCGAGCTTGTCGACCACATCCTTCACCTTCAGGAAGCCGAACAGTGATCCAACACCCTGGATTGCCACCACGGCGTTCTCACCAATATTGCGGCTGTCCAGAAAGCGCTCGAACTCATTCACGATGTAATCGAGATACTTGGGCAACACAGTGGCGAGTAAATGTGGCTTCTGAAAGTAGCTCTTGGCATAGCGCTGACTACTGAGCCAAGCTGCAAAGGTGTTGGTCAAATCAAACAGCGCCCAGTCGTGACCGGCCTGTTTGGTGACAATTTCAAATTCATCGACCCGGGCACGGAGCCAGCGCTCCTCGTTCTCGTTATACACACAGAAAATGACGCGCTGTGCGGCAGCCGCATCGTCCCGCCAGGGGATTGATATATGCCTGCTGTACGATTGTACTAACCGTCTAACCCTGCTCACGCAGCCACTCCTGTTCTTGCTGATTGATAAGGCTCGGGAAAAGCACCTCGATCACATCCCCCACCCGCTTGAAGGTTATCCAGCCCTTGCGTGAGGCCTCCTCCGCAAGCTCGATGGCTTTGTCGTGTGGGCAATCGAGCAGCTTTATATATTCGGTGCGAAAAAGCCCCTGCCCTCGGGCTCCGGTCAAGTATCCGAGCAAAAGTGCGTATGAAACACTCCCCGGAGTAGGTGTGGGATGGGTGCGAACTTTTTTCACCCTACCGGTCAAGTGGCCTGACTTGGTCCAGCTTGAATTGATGTTCTGAGCCGTCGATTTCAGGGTTGCCTTGCTGAAACGGCCAGGTTCCTGGCTGTCGATAAATTCTTCCAGGGACTCCCTGTTGACCACTGTCCCTTCCGGACATTTCAGGATAAAGGGCGCCGTGGAGCGAAAGATGGAGTCGCGGGCATAGGCACACAGCATGGCCAGCAGTGGGCGCCCTGCTTCATCTCGCTTCCAAAAATGCCGGAGGGCGCGAAACAGGATGTGGGCGGTATCCAGAGAATAGAGTTCCGCCAGGTGACGGTAGGTCAACCTCCGGGTTTTTCCCGAGCGTTTGGCGAGGCAGTTGTCCTCTTCGACAGCACGCAGGTAGTCGCCTTTCGAGACTTCTTCGCGGTCGACATAGCCAAGGAGCGTTGCCAGTTCGTCGAGCATCAAGGTTCGGGAGCTGTGTGCTCCTCCCCGCTCGAAACGAAACCCGAACCGGGCCAGTGACTTATGATTTCTTGCCATTGTCGCCACTGGTGTCACTTGCTCCGCCGTTGCGTACCCACTCATCAATCTCATCTTTCTTGAACTTCCAAAAACGGCCCACCCGGTGGGCTGGCATGGAGTGTTTGTCTATCCAGCGGTATACCGTGTCATTGCTAACACCCAGGTGTTTGCCTATTTCATCTACGGATAACCAGCGGTCTTCCATCTCGGCCATGTTTTCGCTTCCTATGGGCGATGGTGTTGCCGCCCCGTCTGAGGCGGCTGGATCTCACGGGCGAAGCAGCCCTAGCCTAAATTGACCTACCAATATATAGGGGCGCCCTTATGCTTTCAACCGATTAGATCCGGATAGACCGGCAGAGAGCGGCATCTATAGTCTGTTAACATTTGACGCCACCCATCAATAGCTCTGGGCAATCAATGTCTGCGGTGCGATCGGGCGGGCCTTTTAGCTCCAGCAGCTCTTATCCCTCCTCGTTAGGAGGGCTTGCAGTCCGGCTGGCAGCCTCCTTTAGTTCACCGAGGTGCTCCTCCAGATCTTTCAGGAGGCGCTCGCTTTTCCGCACGATTCGACAAAGCTCCGCCTGGTTGGCATTGAGCCTTCGCAACATCTCAAAACCGGTCTCAGTCTCCATGATGAGCGGTTGCTCCCAATCCTGGGCCCGCGTGAAGGCCGGCTTGTGGTAGCGATACCGACCTTCTTTACGGATGTACTCACTGAACACTGATCGCCCCTCACCACTCTTCTTCGGGGCAAAGCGGTTGTAGTACCACGACAATTCCAGCTTTCTTTTCCGGAGTCGGACGCGGCAGCCGAAGTGCCCGGGATACCCCGGTGTACTGTCAGTGCGATGCGCAACGTTGTGGGACCAGAAATAGTCGCAGATCCGCTGTGCCAGGTAGCGATACCTGGCCTGTTCCACGTCTGCCTGCTGGCGAATCGCTGCCAAGTATTGCTGGCATTGCTTGATGGCGGCTTCGGTGCCGCGCCGATGGTCCACGTTTTGGGCTCGGCTGACCGCCTCCCACTCATCGCAGGTTTTCTGGTGAGTCATTCGTTTGCTCATGGCTGGCTCCTCGCTATGGATTTGCCAACAATCGTAAGCAACTGAGTGCTTGGAGCTGCCATGCGCTTTTGCCTTTTTCGGACGAAAAGACGGGGTTGGAGGCAGATTCCTTCCTCCAAGCCATGGGACCTTTCCAATTCCTGTCCACGTGACTACCTGATTTGGGACTTTGCCGCTGCACTCCCACGCGCCATGAAATAGCTTGCATGGGCTGAAGGGTCCGCGCTCCATTATTTATTTGGGACCCTGGCTTCCCACCTCAGTGACAACACCGGTATCCGGTGGCGTTACTTCCTCGGGGCACTTACAAGGGGCTTGGAAGAGACCTTTTGGAGCCCCGGTGTGATGCGGGCACGTCCCGTGAAATAACAGGGTCTCGACAAGGCTTTTTGAGAGGCTGTTTTGATCACGTCCAGCATTGACTTTCACATGTGAAAGTCAGCGGGAGTTACCGCTTCATAAAATGATGCCGTGATGATGGCGGCTAGCCCGGATATTTCATCAGACATGAAAAAAGCGGCTGAAAATCGGTTATAATTCAAGCTCCTACACAAGAATCAACCGCATCAACCGCCATGACCAAATGTACCACGCCGACCGCCTC
>NZ_JAIRBP010000037.1:0-32317 GCF_021151495.1 Halomonas sp. IOP_31
TCGCGGCGACGCAGTTACCTTCGACTACGGGGCCATGGCTTACCCCGACTCGGACTTCCACCGAGTTGTGTGCACGCCTTCACGGGCGCACTGGGAGGGAACTTGTTCCCGATTGGCGCCGGTAGACGCACCGGAAATCGCTGAATGGCGGGGCGCTCGACCTGTAGCGGACGCGAGGTGCATGGTACAACGTATTTTCATTCGCTAGCGGAACGCCCATGACACGTACCCGACACGATCGTCCCGGCCTGCAGATACGCCTGGTCGCCGACCGGGACGTGGTGCTGGGCCCCGGCAAGGCGGCGCTGCTCGAGGCGATCGACGCCAGCGGCTCGATCGCCGCCGCGAGCCGGACCCTGGGCCTGAGCTACAAGAAGGCCTGGCAACTGATCGATACCATGAATCGCCATCTGCCCGGGCCGGTCGTGACCACCGCCAGCGGCGGCAACCAGCGGGGCGGCGCCGGACTGACCCCGCTGGGTCGCGAGGTGGTCGAGCGCTATCGCGCGCTGCAACGCACGCTCGATGCCGCCCACTGCGAGGAAGCCAGGTCCTTGCTGGCGCTCGTCGACCGGCGCCAGGCCACGCCGCACTGAGCGTCATTCCATGCGGGCTTGGCTCCACGTGGGCTTGGCAAGTCGCGCTGCGCATTCTACAGTGAACCCGCTATATCCATTTATACATAACGGAATTCACCATGGCCACCCTGCCGGCAAGAGTCACCCACCCGCGTTGCCGCCCTTCACTGCCGGGCATCGCCGGGCCGTGGCTGCTCATCGCCGTGCTCATGGCGGCACTCGGCCTGGCCCCGACGGCACGCGCCGAAACCAGCGTGTACATCTACGCCGCGGCATCACTCGGCGACGCGCTGGACGCGGCCATCGCCCGCTACGAGGCCCGCCGCGGGGTGGACATCGTGCCGGTCTACGCCGCCTCCTCGACCGCCGCACGCCAGATCGCCAACGGCGCCCCCGCCGAGCTGTACTTCTCCGCCAACGAGCGCTGGATGGATTGGCTCGGCGGACAGGGCATCGCGCTGACCGAGCGCAGCGACCTGTTGCACAATCAGCTGGTGCTGATCGCTCCGCGCGACGGCGACACTCGGCCCATCACCCTGGGCGCCGGGAACGCGCTGGCGGCGCGGCTCGGCGATGGACGCCGCCTGGCGGTGGGCGATCCCGCCCACGTCCCGGCCGGCATCTACGCCAAGCAGGCCCTGCAGTCGCTGGGCGAATGGCAGGCGCTGAAGCCGCGCCTGGCGCGGGCCGACAACGTGCGCGCCGCGCTGGCGCTGGTCGAGCGCGGCGAGGCGCCGCTGGGCATCGTCTATCAGACCGACGCCCGCGCCAGCGACCGGGTCCGCGCACTCGCCACCTTCCCCGCCGACAGCCATACGCCGATAACCTACCCGCTGGCGCTGGTCGGCGAGTCGCCCAGCGACGCGGCCCGGAATTTCCGCGACTGGCTGGCCAGCGAACAGGCGTTGGCGATCTTCAAGGACTTCGGCTTCGCCACGATCAAGCCGGGCGAGCGCTGATTCCGTCATGCCGCCACTTTCGGAAGTCGAGCGCGAGGCCATCGCCATCAGCCTCAAGGTCGCCGGCAGTGCGGTGGGCTGGATACTGCTGCCGGGCATCGCTCTGGCCTGGCTGCTGGCGCGTCGCGATTTTCGCGGCAAGGCGCTGCTCGACGGCATGCTGCATCTGCCGCTGGTGCTGCCGCCGGTGGTGGTCGGCTATCTGTTGCTGCTCTCGCTCGGCCGTCAGGGCTGGCTGGGCCAGTGGCTGGATCGACTGTTCGGGATCAGCCTGCCGTTCACCTGGCAGGGCGCGGCGATCGCCGGCGGGATCATGGCGTTTCCGCTGCTGGTGCGCGCGGTGCGGCTCTCGCTGGAGGCCGTCGATCCCAAGCTCGAGGCCGCCGCCAGCACCCTGGGCGCCAACCGCTGGCGGGTGCTGGCGACCATCACCCTGCCGCTGGCGCTGCCCGGGGTGATTACCGGCACCCTGCTGGCCTTCGCCCGGGCGCTGTCGGAATTCGGCGCCACCATGACCTTCGCCGCCAACATCCCCGGCGAGACGCGCACCCTGCCGCTGGCGCTGTACAGCCTGATCCAGACCCCCGGCCAGGAGGCCGCCGCCGCTCGGCTGAGCGTGCTGTCGATCGCCATCGCCATGCTCGCACTGCTGGCCTCGGAGTGGCTGGCCCGGCGCGCCCGGCGACGCATCAGCGAGCGCGACGGATGAGCCGCCTGCACGACGCCGGCTCGGGGGGGCTGGCGCTCGACGTGACCCAGCGCCTCGGCAACTTCGAACTGGCGGCCGAGCTGGCGCTGCCGGCCAGCGGCGTGACCGCGCTGTTCGGCGCTTCGGGCAGCGGCAAGACCAGTCTGCTGCGGCTGATCGCCGGTCTCGACAGCCCCGACAGCGGGCGTATCCGACTCGCCGGCGAGACGCTGGTCGATACCCGGCGCGGCGTGTTCGTGGCCGCGCATCGCCGCCGCCTGGGGGTGGTCTTTCAGGAAGCCCGGCTGTTCCCGCATTACCGGGTACGCGGCAACCTGAGCTACGGCATGCCGCGCGCCAATCGCCTGCCGGGTGGCGCTGCGAGCGCCAATTTCGAGACCGTCGTCGCGCTACTGGGCATCGGGGCGCTGCTGGATCGCCTGCCCGGCACCCTCTCGGGCGGCGAGGCACGCCGGGTGGCGATCGGCCGGGCGCTGCTGAGTCAGCCACGCATGCTGCTGCTGGACGAGCCGCTGAGCGGGCTCGACGCGCCGCGCAAGCGTGAGCTGTTGCGTTACATCGGCGAGTTGGCGAGGCGCGTCGACATTCCCATCCTGTTCGTCAGCCATGTCCCCGAGGAACTCACCGCGATCGCCGATCACCTGGTGGTGCTCGAACACGGCCGGGTGCGCGCGCAGGGCCGCCTCGAGGAGCTGTTGCTGCGCTTCGACCTGACCGAGCAGTTGGGCGGCTTCGATGCCGCCTCGCTGCTCGAGGCGCACCTGGCCGACCATGATGAGCGCTATGCGCTGAGCACGCTGCGCCTCGCCGACGGCCAGACGCTGACCGTGCCCCGGGTCGATGCGCCATTGGGCGTCCGGCTGCGCCTGCGCGTGCCGATCCGCGATGTCGCGCTGGCCCTGACGCCCCTCGCGCACACCAGCTTCCGCAATCAGCTCGCGGCCAGCGTCGAGCGCATCGACCGACCGGACAGCGAGCGGGCCGGCGAACAGAGCGCCGTCGAGGTAGGCCTGCGCCTCGGCGAGCAACCGCTACGCGCGCGCCTGACGCGCAAGTCCCTCGACGAACTGGGGCTCGAGGAAGGCATGCCGGTGGTCGCGCTGGTGCGCAGCGTGGCCTTCGCCGAACGGCTGACATGAATCCGCGTCGCGCAGACATGCAAGAACGGCCGCCGGAATGTCCGGCGGCCGTCGATACGACGTCCGGCGCAAGCGTCGGCGTCAAGCTATTCGAGGCGCTTACTTGGTCTTGCTGGCGGCGGTCTTGCTGGCCGTCTGAATGTTGTCCTCGACCAGCTTCTGGCTCTTCTGAGCGAAGTCCTGGTTCAGGGCAACGACCTTCTCGGCGTCGTCCTTGAAACGCTCGCCCAGATCCTTGGCCGTCTTCTGCTGCTGCTGGACGTAATTGCGCAGGCCTTCGGCATCGCGTACGTCGAGCATCGAGCGGGCCTGACCCAGGTAGGTGTCGGTGCAGGCCTTGGCGAAATCGAGCTGGGTGTTGAGCACCTTCTCGGTGTAATCCACGGTCATTGCCGCGTAGGCGCGCGCCGGGCCGAGGAACATCGATTCCAACTGCTGGGTTGCCTGGTCGAAATTGTTGCTGGTCGCCATGATTCACCTCCGTGAGTGATGGTTGGCTAAACTCGGAGGGTTGCTCTGAAGCACCTTTGCTCAAAGGGCTTCGACCTCCGCTGCAATGCAGCATAGCAAAGTCATTGCTGCATTGCAACATCCCCTTCCATGATGACATCGGGTATCGAGTATAATCCGCGCGGCGATGCGCTCGAACGCGGGTACCAGGCATTGGCACCCTGCCACTGGCCGCCGATGCAGCGTTTAATCAACGCGGCAGCAAGCGCTTGTCGCTCCTACGCGTCGCGCTGTAAGGTCTGGCGACGACTCTCGTCGCACCAGTCACACCGTGAAGAGCGTTGCCGGCCAAGGTTGGGCGGAGCCCCGGCATATCCGCCTTGGCCGCAAGCACACGAGTGCAACACCACAACAAGACGCTTACGAGGAATTCTTCCTTGATTCGAATCGACAACGTCTCCAAGGCGTTCGGCGGCCTGCAGGCGGTACGGGGCGTTTCCTTCGAGGTGACGCAAGGCAGCATCACCGGGCTGATCGGCCCCAACGGGGCCGGCAAGAGCACGCTGTTCAATATCGTCGCCGGCCTCTTTTCGCCTTCCAGCGGCCGCGTGCTGCTCGATGGCCAGGACATCACCGGGCTGCCGCCGCATACGCTGTTTCACCGCGGCCTGGTGCGCACCTTCCAGATTCCGCATGAATTCTCGCGCATGACGGTGCGCGAGAACCTGATGGTGGTTCCGCCCGACCAGAGCGGCGAGAACCTGTTCAACACCTGGCTGCGCTGGGGCAAGGTCAAGCGGCAGGACAGCGAGGTGCTGGACCGCGTCGACGATGTGCTCAAGTTTCTCGAGATCACCCACGTCGCCGACGAGCTGGCCGGCAACTTGTCGGGCGGTCAGAAGAAGCTGCTCGATCTGGGCCGCACGATGATGACCGACGCCAAGGTGGTCTTGCTCGACGAGCCCGGCGCCGGCGTCAATCGCACCCTGCTCGGCAAGATTCGCGAGGCGATCCTGCGGCTCAACCGCGAGCGCGGCTACACCTTCTGCGTCATCGAACACGACATGGACCTGATCTCGGCGCTGTGCGAGCCGGTTCACGTGATGGCCAACGGCGCGCTGATCGCCTCCGGCTCGATGGAGGCGCTGCGCCGGAACGAGGAGGTCCGCGAGGCCTATCTGGGCGGTGGCGCCAGCGGCCGGATGGGCGAAGCGACCGGCAAGCCCGCAACCGATCAAGGAGCGCCCTCATGAGCAGCCTGCTCGAAGCCAAGGGTCTCTACGGCGGCTATGGCGGTGCCGACATCCTCAAGGGCACCGACCTGCGCGTGGAGAGCGACGAGATCGTGGTCATCGTCGGCCCCAACGGCGCCGGCAAGTCCACCGCCATGAAGGCGGTGTTCGGCCTGTTGCGGATTCGCCAAGGCCAGATCCTCTACCATGGCGAGGCGATCACCAACTCAAAGCCCGAACAGATGGTTCGCCGTGGCATCGCTTATGTGCCCCAGGAGAAGAACGTCTTCCCGTCGATGACGGTGCGCGAGAACCTCGAGATGGGCGCCTACCTGATGAAAGGCGACCTGTCCAAGCGCCTCGACACGGTCTACACGCTGTTCCCCAAGCTCGCCGAGCGCCGCCGCCAGCAGGCTGGCCTGATGTCCGGCGGCGAGCGCCAGATGGTCGCCATGGGCCGCGCGCTGATGATCGATCCGCAGCTGTTGATGCTCGACGAACCCACCGCCGGCCTCTCGCCGCTGCTGATCGACGAGACCTTCGAACGCATCCGGGAGATCAACGCTCAGGGCATCGGCGTGCTGATGGTCGAACAGAACGCCAAGCAGGCACTGGCCATCGCCAGCCGCGGCTACGTGCTGGCCACCGGCAGTAACCGCCACGAAGACACCGGCCCCAACCTGTTGGCCAACCCGGAAGTCGCCGAAATGTTCCTGGGAGGCTGAACCATGTCCGATATTCTGCAACTGCTCGTCTACGGCCTGATACTGGGCAGCGTGCTGACCATGGGCGCGATCGGCGTGTCGATGATCTTCGGCATCCTGCGCTTCGCGCACTTCGCGCATGGCGACTTCATGACCCTCGGCGCCTACCTGGGGCTGTCCTTCATCTCGGCCTTCGGGTTGAGCGCATGGTGGGCGCTGCCCGCGGCGATGGTCGGCATGGCGGTGATCGCGGTATTCATCGACCAGGTACTCTATCGGCGCATTCGCCGCACCCAGCCGGTGATCCTGCTGATCGCCTCGTTCGGCATGGCGCTGATCCTGCGCAGCCTGGTGCAGCTGATCTGGGGTTCCAACAACCAGACCTACGCCTCGGGCATCCAGTTTCCCTGGCGCCTCGACTGGCTGGGCGGGCTGCGCCTCAAGCCCGATCAGCTGTGGATCATGCTGATCTCGTTGGGCCTGGTCGCCGGCGTGCATCTGTTCCTGACGCGTACCCGGCTGGGCAAGGCGATGCGCGCGATGTCCGACAACATGGACCTGGCGCTGGTCTCGGGGATTCCCGCCGAGCGTGTGATCATGGTCACCTGGGTGATCGGCGGCGCGCTGGCGGCGGCGGCCGGGGTATTCCTGGGCATCGACACGCGTCTGCACCCGGTGATGGGCTGGACCACGCTGCTGCCGGTATTCGCCGCAGCGATCCTCGGCGGCATCGGCCGGCCCTACGGTGCCATCGCCGGCGGCATGATCATCGGCGTGTCGATGGAAATGTCGACGCTGCTGATCCCCGCCGCCTACAAGCCCGCCGTGGCCTTCGCGATCATGGTCGGCATGCTCATTCTGCGTCCGCAGGGTATCTTCAAGGGGACTGTGTGATGGAATTCACCGGCATCGCCTCGTACCTGGTCTCGTTTCTGACCTTCGCCGGCGTCTACGCCGTGCTCGCGCTGGGCCTCAACATGCAGTGGGGCTTCACCGGCCAGTTCAATATCGGCATCGCCGGCTTCTTCGCGGTCGGCGCCTATACCAGCGCGATCCTCACCACGCCGTCGAGCCCCGCCTACCTGGGCGGCTTCGGCATGCCGTTTCTGGTCGGCCTGGCCGGCGCGATCGTCGCCTCGACGCTGCTCGGTCTGATCGTCGGCCTGATCACCGCGCGGCTGCGTACCGACTACCTGGCCATCGCCTCGATCGGCATCGCCGAGATGGTCCGGCTGTTCGTCAAGAACGAGGACTGGCTGACCAATGGCGTACGCGGCATCGCCGGCATCGACCGGCCGCTGGCCGGCACCGCGCTGGATAGCCCGTTCGCCTATCTGGTGATCGTGGCGCTGTTCGTCGCCGGCGTGTACTTTCTGGTCGAGCGCGCCTACGCCTCGCCCTGGGGCCGCGTGCTGCGCGCCATCCGCGAGAACGAACCGGCCACCGCGGCGGCCGGCAAGTCGATCGCCGGCTTCCGGTTGCAGGCATTCGTGCTGGGCTCGGCGATCATGGGCCTGGGCGGCGGGCTGTATGCCCACTTTTTCGGTTTCCTGAGCCCCGAGGCGTTCATGCCGCTCTACGGGACATTCCTGGTCTGGGTGATGCTGATCGCCGGCGGCAGTGGCAACAACCGCGGCGCGATTCTCGGCGCCGTGGTGGTGTGGGGCGTATGGTCGGGCACCGCGCTGCTCACCGACCTGCTGCCCACCGAGTACGCCACCCAGGCCGCGGCACTGCGCGTGCTGTTGATCGGTGTGCTGCTGCAGGTAATTCTGGTCCTGCGTCCCGAGGGGATCCTGCCCGAGAAGCCGCCCAAGCTGCTCGCCAGGAAACGCTGAGCCGCAACCGGCCTGCGCCCATCACGACAACGCCCGGCCTAGGCCGGGCGTTGTCGTTGAGGATCATCGCGACGGCCAGGCGACACTCGATCGCCTGGCGCGCGTTGCTTACATCTTGGGCTCGAAGATCCGGTTGGTGACGACCTTGCCGTCCTTGAAGGTCCACTCGCCGAAGGTGCCGGGCACGTCGCCGTTGTCGTCGAAGTTGACCGAGCCGGAGGCGCCCTGGTAATCGATCTCCTTGCCCGCCTCGAGCAGCTTGACGGCCTTCTCGAATTCGCCCGGGCCGACCTGCTCGCCCGGCGGGTTGGCGACCGCGCGCAACTGATCGCGGATCGCCACGCTGTCGGTGGTGCCGGCCGCCTGAGCCGCCAGCGAGAGCAGATAGAAGGCGTCGTAGGCGGTATCCAGGTAGGGCTTGGGCGGCAGCGAGCCGTATTCACTTTCGTAGGCACTGCTGAAGTGCTGGGCCCCCGGCGAGTCGGCGCGGGCCTGCGGCACGGTGCCCACCGAACCTTCCAGGTACTGCGCGCCCAGATTGTCGACCAGTTCGGGGGCCTTCATGCCGTCGGTGAAGACGAAGTTCCTGAAGAAACCGCCCTCCAGCGACTGGCGCAGGATGGTCTGGCCGTTCTCCGGGTAACCGACCAATACCAGCGCTTCGGCGTCGTCGTTGGCGGCCTGCTGAAGTTCGCCGCGGTAGGCCGCCTGGCCCTGCTCGTAGGCCACCGACGCGGAGACCGTGCCGCCCGCCTTCTCGAAGGCCTGGGTGAAGGCTTCGGCAAGCCCCTTGCCGTAGTCGTTGTTGATATAGATGATGCTGACGTTCTCGTAGCCCTTTTCCTGGGTCACTTCGGAGAGCGCCACGCCCTGGAAGGCATCCGACGGCACGGTGCGGAACAGGAAGTCGCCATCATTCAGCGAGGTGATCACCGGCGAGGTCGAGGCGCTGCTGATCTGCGGCACCTGTTCGGGCTTCGAGACGCTCTGGGCCACAGGGATGGTCACCCCGCTGGAAAGCGCGCCTAAAATCGCGTTGACGCCTTCGATGTTGACCAGCTTCTGGGCCGCGGCGACGCCCGGCTGCGGCGAGGTCTGGGTATCGCCGCTGCTGATTGCAACGTCCTCGCCGAGCACACCGCCGGCGGCATTGATCTCCTTGGCGGCGAGTTGCGCGGCCTTGAGCGCGGGCTCACCATAGCTTTGCAGATCGCCGGTCAGCGGCACCAGCACGCCGATCTTGAGCGGCGCGGCCAGGGCGGAAAGACTGGTGGCCAAGGCCACCGCGGAAATGGCACCGATAAGCGGTTTCTTGACGGTCATGGCAGAGACTCCTTTGCTGACCTTGATTGTTGGTTGATCGGTGGGCGTGACCCTTCATTGACATCAACCCGTGGTCCAGCATAAGCGGGTCGCTGGCAATAGACAAAGCACCGCGTAGCGCGGCAGTCAACGCTCGCCAGGCGTGGCAACGAGGGAGTCGCGCATGGCCGGGCAATTAGTTAGCATGTTAATACTTACCGCGGATCGTCACCTCGCCGCGTAACCAGCCAAGGACGCGCATGGGACTTCAGGAAATCGCCCTCGGCGGCATCTATCTGAGCCCCTTGCTGGGCTACGCGCTAGTCGGCTTCATCAGCGCCGTCATCGTGCGCAGTTGCCTGCATCGCCTCCTGCGCCAGCATATCCTGTGGTACGAGGCGTGGTTCGATGCCGCCCTGTTCATCATCTTCATGGCGCTCGCCGCCTTCCTTTTTTCCGTTCTCGGTGAGGCTAGCTAGTCGATGCGCACGTCGTTACGCATTCTCATTACCCTGCTGATCGTCGCCATCGCCATCGCCGCCGGGCTATGGCTGTGGCACTACTATCTCTACACGCCGTGGACCCGCGACGGCCGCGTGCGCGCCAACGTGATCACCGTCGCCGCAGACGTCTCCGGCTGGGTCGACACGTTGGCGGTGCAGGACAATGCCCGCGTCGAGCAAGGCGAGGTGCTGTTCACGATCAATGACGCGCGCTTCCAGGCAGCGCTCGAACGCGCCCAGGCGGTGGTCGACCAGCGCCAGGCGACTCTCGATCTCAAACGCAACGAGCAGTCCCGGCGCCAGCGCCTCAGCCGCCAGGCGATCAGCGCCGAGGATCGGGAGATCGCCCGCATCGACACGCGGGTCGCCGCGGCCAACCTGGCCCAGGCCCAGGCCGACCTGGAAAGCGCGCGCATCGACCTTGAACGCACCGTCGTCAAGGCGCCGGTGACCGGCCATATCCTCAACATGCACCTCAATGCGGGCAATTACGTCAACGCCGGTCAGGGCACGATGGCACTGGTCCAGGCGGATTCCTTCTATGTCACCGGCTATTTCGAAGAGACCAAGATGCCGTTCATCGATCTCGGCGACGCCGCCGTGGTCACGCTGATGAGCGGCGACACCCGCCTGCGCGGACATGTCGCCGGCATCGGACGGGGCATCGCCAACACCAACACCTCGACCAATAGCGAGCTGTTGCCCCAGGTCCAGCCGACCTTCAACTGGGTGCGCCTGGCCCAGCGCATTCCGGTGCGCATCGCCCTCGACGACGTTCCCGAAGACGTCCTGTTGAGCGCCGGGATGACCGCAACGGTGCGCATCGTCGACGCCGCCGGCAAGTGAGCTCAGCCTGATGTCGGCTTTCCTCGATGCCTACCTGACGCCCTCGGCGAGCGCCGTCAAGTTCGCCATCAAGGCTACCCTGGCGATGTTCCTGGCGCTCTACCTGGCGCTGTGGTTCGATCTTGACCGTCCCTACTGGGCGCTGATCTCGGCGGCTTTCCTGCAGATCCGCCCGATGAGCGGCATGGTCGTCGAGAAGGGGCTGTGCCAGATCGGCGGCACCGCCATCGGTGCGGTGGCCGGCATCGCGATCATGGCACTGTTCGTTCAGGCGCGGGTCCCGGCGCTCATCGCGCTGACCGCCTGGATCATGCTCTGCACCTATGGCAGTTCATTGCTGCGCAACAACTTCTCCTACGGCTGCATCATGGCCGCGGTGACCGCGATGCTGATCGTGGTGATCGCCGGCAGCAACCCGGCAAGCGTCTTCGAGGTAGCCGTCGCGCGGCTTTCCGAGCTCGGCCTGGGGGCGATCTGCGCGACCCTGGTCAGCTCGCTGCTGTGGCCCTCGCGGGTCAGCGACCATCTGGCCGCCCAGGCCGATAACGTGGTCAACCAGGCATTCGTCCAGGCCGCGCAGCGCCTCGAGGCCAGCGACGACGAAGCGGCGCTGCAGGCCTCGCTGACCGGTAGCCTGGAGCCGCTGACGACGCTCGAGACCGACAGTCAGGCGGCACGCTACGAGGGCCCCGTGGGCAAGGGCCGGGTGCGCGCCACACATGTGCTGACCCGACGTACGCTCCGTTTTTTGGCCACGCTACAGGCCATGCAGCGCCTGTTGCGCGATCACGACACGCGGATCGATGACGATATTCGCCAACTCATCGCCGAGATCGCCGCGGGCTTTCGTCAGGCCGAGCAGGCCAGCGGCGTGAGCGCGGCCCGCGAAGGGCTTCAGGCCCTGCGCCACCGCGCTCACCGGCAGGACACCGCCAACCTTGCCCCGCTGCAGCGACGCATCGTGCTGGGGCTGCGCGAGGCGCTCGGTCACGCCATCGTGATGCTCGACGCCCGCGAGGCGATCACCCGCCCCCGCGACCGTCAGCTACGCAGCGGCCAGCTGTCCTGGCACCGCGACCACCTCGCCGCCGGCGTCAACGCCCTGCGCGCGGGTATCGTGTTCGCCAGCCTGGCGACGTTCTGGATACTCACCCATTGGTCCAACGGTCAGGTGGCGATGCTGCTGGGCACGCTGTTCTCGGCGTTCTTCGCCAGTCGCGACAATCCGATCGCGCTGACCCTGGCGTTCTTCAAGGGCATGCTGTTCGCCCTCCCCAGCGCCTTCCTGTTCGGTCACGTGCTGCTTTCGCAGGCCTCGGGCTTTGCGTTGCTGGCATTATTGCTCGGCACACCGTTGTTCCTCGGCCTGCTCGGCGCCGGCAACCCCAGGACCATGGGCCACTGCCTGGCGTTCACCATCTTCAATATCCTGCTGATCATGCCCGGCAATGGCATGGACTTCTCGTTCGACAGCTTCGCCAATCGCGCCATCGGCGTGATCGTCGGGCTCAGTGCAGTGGTGATGAGCTTTCGGCTGTTGCCCGGCTTGGGTGCGACGCTGCGCCAGCGGCGCCTGGTCGCTTCGATCAGCCGCGACCTGCGGCGCATCGATCGCCACTCGCGTCACGCCACCGAGACGCGCTTTGCCGGGCGCATGGCCGATCGCATCCTGTCGATGGCCCGCCACGACGACACGCTGCCGGAACAGCAACGCTACCTGCTCGCGCTGGGCCTGACCGGACTCGACATGGGCAACAGCAGCCTGCGCCTGCGTTCATGGCTGGACGACACGCCCCACCCCGCGGTGAAGCGTGCCCAGCGCCGCGTTCACCAAGCGCTGGCCGAGGCCTACGCCGACAGCGCCGTCGGACGGCCCATCGGTGACGGGCTGCCCCGGGCCGCGCAAACCCTGCAGGAAGCCGTCGCCCGCCATGACGCCTTGCCCGGGGAGCAGCGGTCGCTGTTGCAGGGTCTGCTCGAGCGTCTCGAGCTGACTCTCAGGCAGCAGGCCGAGCGCCAGACGGCGAGGGATCGCTGAGTCTCGATCGGCGTCGCGTCACCAGAGATGGAGCATTTCTAATCGAACAGGTGCTTGCGCGCCTCCGCATCCATGCTCACCCCATCCTGCCGGTTGATCTTATCGACACGCGCGCAGCCGCGCTTGACGCCATCGGCCGGATAACGATCGACGATCGTCGGAATCCGGTTGCTGGGGCGATCTCCAGAAATTCGGCGCTGAACTGCTCCCCCCGATAACCGGCTTCAGTTGGCGTAGGCGCCCTCGATATCGACGATGCGCATGGCGTTGCGTCCCAGTCCGCCATGCACATCGAGCATGCGCTCCATCCAGGCGTAGACCGGGTCGGCGTTCGACACCAGATCGGCAGTCGAGACGCAGCGCGCCCACATGAAGCTGCCGAACAGCAGGTAGTCGGCAGCGGCCGGCGCCTCGCCATCGACGAAATCCGCCTCACCGAGCCGCCCGCGCAGCGGCTCCAGCGCCTGGTCGAGCTGGCTCAGCCCGCGGCTCGGCGCATGAACCTCCTCGAGGGCACGGCCGAAAGCCTTCTCGCGGGTCTCGCGGAAATACTCGCGGTCGCGCGGATCAAGGGCGTTGTACAGATCCATGACGATGGTCTTCATCATCCCCGGAGCCAGGCTGCGTTCGGCATAGAACTTGAGAAAGCGCGCCCGAGCTTCTGCCTCGCCGCTGCCCAGCAACGGCTTGTCGGGGTAGGTGCGGTCGAGATAGCGAAAGATCTCGTAGCTGTCGGTCACGGTCTGCTCGCCGTCGACCAGCACCGGCACCTTGCCCTGCTCGGAAAAGCCGATCGCCGGCTTGTCGGTGAAGTGCCAGGGTCGGGTTTCGTAATCCAACCCCTTGTGGGCCAGCGCATACTTGACGCGCCAGCAGTAAGGAGAAAAGCGCAGATTCTCGTCGATACCGCACAGGTCATACAGTACTCGTGGCATAGCATCCTCGGCATCAGCAGCGTTGTCTGCAGACGCTACCATCATGCCCGCGATGCCGCCACTCCTTGTCCAGTCGGTCCTGATTGCTATCCATTAGTCTAATCGGCTTACCTTGCCCTGCCCTTTCGGACCCCGGCAAACTAGCAACAAAACCCTATTCTCCTTTTTTTAACAATGACATGGCAGGAAAATCCAGAGGTACCCTTATATTGGTAAGACCAATTGGCCATGATTAGCAAAAGCGTCCATTTCCGATTATCGTGCCCACACCTGCCCGGTCAGGCAGGCCTACCACTAAAACACCGGACATATCGTGCCAAGTGTGACGCTGCACCAGAACAAGAGGAGCCGTGCCTGATGAATCAAACACTGCTTGCAATACTCGCCTTCCTGCCATTGGTCTTGGCGGGGGTCTTACTGATCGGCTTTCGGATTGCGGCTCGCACCGCGATGCCTATCGTGTATGTGGTTACGGCGCTGATCGCCCTTATCGCCTGGGATATGACGTTCACCCGTGTAGTGGCCTCCACTTTCCAGGGCCTGATATTGACCGTGGCGATACTCTGGATCATCTTCGGCGCCATTCTGCTGCTCAATACGCTCAAGCACTCGGGCGGGATCGCCGCAATCCGTAACGGCTTCTCCGGGGTGAGCCCGGATCGCCGCGTTCAGGCCATTATTGTTGCCTGGCTGTTCGGCAGTTTCATCGAGGGGGCGTCAGGCTTCGGCACGCCGGCCGCCGTGGCGGCGCCATTGATGGTGGCGCTGGGCTTTCCAGCATTGGCCGCCGTCGTGGTCGGCATGATGATTCAATCCACGCCGGTCTCTTTCGGTGCTGTCGGCACGCCGATCGTGGTGGGCGTCACCGGCGGCCTCGATAAAGCCGGCATAAGCGAGGCGCTGACCACCGGCGGCTCCAGCTGGGGCGCCTATTTTCAGTTGATCACCTCCGAGGTGGCGATCATCCACGCCATCGTCGGGCTTTTCATGCCGCTGATCATGGTCACGGTCATGGTGCGCTTCTTCGGAGCCAACCGCTCCTGGCGCGAGGGCCTGGAGATAGCTCCGTTTGCACTGTTTGCCGGTGTCTGTTTCGTGGTTCCCTATGCGCTGGCCGGGGTCCTGCTGGGGCCGGAGTTCCCGTCGATGATCGGCGCCATGGTCGGCCTGGCAATCGTCGTTCCGGCCGCGCGTCGGGGCTTTTTGATGCCCAGGACAACCTGGGACTTTCCCGAGTCATCTTCCTGGCCGGACGAGTGGATCGGCAAGCTGGACATCAAGCTCGACCAGGTGGCCGGGCGTGCACCGATGTCGGTGTTCATGGGTTGGCTACCCTATGTGCTGCTGGCCGTATTGCTGGTCATCTCGCGCACCGTGGCCCCAGTCAAGGAAGCGCTGCTCTCGTTGAGCTTCGGCTGGAGCGGCATCCTCGGCGAGAGCGATATCTCAGGGAGCCTCGAACCGCTCTATCTGCCCGGCGGGATCCTGGTCATGGTAGTGCTGATTGCCATGGCGCTGCATCGCATGCGTGGCCAGCAGGTACAGGCCGCCTTCTCAGAGTCGACCCGTGCGCTGCTGGGTGCCGGTTTCGTGCTGCTGTTTACCATCCCCATGGTACGCATCCTGATCAACTCCGGCGTCAACCAGGCCGACCTGGTTTCCATGCCGGTGGCCATGGCGCAGTTCGTCGCCGATAGCGTTGGCGGTATCTATCCCCTCTTCGCTCCAGCCGTAGGGGCCTTGGGTGCCTTCATTGCCGGCTCCAATACGGTATCGAACCTGATGCTCTCCGATTTTCAGTTCAGCGTTGCCGAGGCGCTCGAACTGTCCACGGCGATGATGGTTGCACTGCAAGCTGTCGGCGCCGCGGCCGGCAACATGATCGCCATCCACAACGTGGTCGCGGCATCAGCTACGGTTGGCCTGCTCGGCCGTGAAGGCACGACCCTGCGCAAGACCATCCTGCCGACGCTGTACTAT
Organism: Halomonas sp. IOP_31; assembly: GCF_021151495.1. Classification (NCBI taxonomy): domain Bacteria; kingdom Pseudomonadati; phylum Pseudomonadota; class Gammaproteobacteria; order Oceanospirillales; family Halomonadaceae; genus Halomonas; species Halomonas sp. IOP_31. The sequence continues at coordinate 15,214 of NZ_JAIRBP010000037.1, forward strand.
GTGACTTTCACCGGCCTGCTGGGCTTGATCGCCTTCTACGCACTGGGTATTGGCGACGCCTTGAAGATCAGTTGATATCCTTATCATCAATGCTCTGCCCCGGCTAACCCGGGGCAGTTTTTTATAGATCGTATTGGTCGTATTGGTCGTATTGGTCGTATTGGTCGTATTGGTCGTATTGGTCGTATTGGTCGTATTGGTCGTATTGGTCGTATTGGTCGTATTGATAGTGCGATAGGGCTTGGAGGCGTTTCGCGCTGTAGCCATCTGGCAGCGGCCAGCACACGGATCAACCGATCCGCTCCAACTGCCCCGCATGGCATCGGCCGCGTTCGACATAGCTCTGCGCATTCTTTCTGAGGCCTTCCACAGCCTCCGCAGATAGCTCGCGCACGATCCGGGCCGGTGCACCGACAATCAGCGAGTTATCCGGAAAGCTTGCGCCTTCCTTGACCACGGCCCCCGCTGCGACCAGGCAGTTGCTACCGATGCTCGCACCGTTGAGAATTACTGCCTGAATTCCGATCAAGCTGCCATCACCGATGGTGCAGCCATGCAGCATTGCCTGATGGCCGACCGTGACACCATTGCCTACCGCCAGGGGGAAACCCGGATCGGCGTGCAGTACCGCCCCGTCCTGGATATTGCTGCCCTCACCGACTTCAAGATGCTCGGTATCGCCACGCAGCACCGCCTGGTACCAGATGCTGGCATTGCGTTTCAGGGTGACTTGGCCGATCACATCAGCTGTCTCGGCGACGTAGACGCCCTCTTCGATGACCGGTATCCATTTTGCATATCTGTAGATCGTCATACGGCTTCCTCCCGAATCGTTAGATGGCACGAACGGCCGAGCCAGCTAAACGGGCCGATCTTGTCTCGAAAATACCTGGCGGGCGGAGCAGATCAAGCCAGCGCCCGCTCCAGGAGCCGGGCCACATGCAGGGCCGTTCGCCCGCTGCCGTCATGGATCTGATGGCGACAGCTGGTGCCATCGGCCACTAGCACCGCATCGTTATCGGCGTCACGGATCTTCGGCAGAAGAGACAGCTCGGCCATCTTCATGGAGGCGTCATAGTGCTCTGCCTCGTAGCCGAAGCTGCCGGCCATGCCGCAGCAGGAGGACTCGATTGTCTCCACCTCGAGGCCGGGAACCCACGCCAACACCTGTTCGACCGGGCGCACGGCATCGAAGGCCTTCTGGTGGCAGTGGCCATGCAACAGGGCCCGCGGGTGGTTCAGCGGCTTGAGCTCAAGTGCCAGCTCGCCGGCATCATGAGCTTTGACCAGGAATTCCTCAAAGAGGTAGGCCGACTCGGACAGGGCCTTCGCCTTTGCACCGAAACCGTACTGCAGAAACTCATCACGCATGCTCAGCAGACAGGAGGGCTCGAGACCGACGATCGCCACCCCGCGCTGTACGAATGGCATCAAGTGATCGAGAGTGCGCCGCGCCTCGGCCTTTGCCTTGTCAAATTGACCGGATGATAGGTAGGTACGTCCGCAGCAAAGCGGCCTTTCCCCTTTGCTAATGTTGAGATGCACCCAGTAGCCGGCCGCTTCCAGCACCCGTTTGGCAGCTCGGGCATTGTCGCCCTCCATGTAGTTGTTGAAAGTATCGACGAACAGCAGCACCTCGCGGGTGTCATCAGCCAATTCAGCGGTGTTCCCATGGCGCGCCAGAAAGTTGCCTTCGAAGGCCGGCAGGGCACGCTCGGGAGCCAGGCCCAGCGTCCGCTTGATGCCGCGCGCAATAAATGGCACCCGTTCGGCGGCCTCGAGCAGGCTGGACAACTTGCTGGCCCAGGGCGCGTAGCGCGGCATCTCGCCGACCATACGGTCCCGCAGCGCGAGCCCTCTGGTCCGGGCTCGCGCAGTTCGCGCCTCGATCTTGAACTTGGCCATGTCGACGCCGGTCGGGCAGTCGCGCCTGCACCCCTTGCACGACACGCACAGATCGAGCGCCTCCTTGACCTCGTCACTGGCCAGGCCCGCCTCGCCGAGCTGGCCGGAGAGCACCAGGCGCAGGGTGTTGGCGCGCCCACGAGTCAGGTGCTGCTCGTCTTCAGTGATGCGATAGCTCGGACACATGGTGCCGGCATCGAACTTGCGGCAGTGGCCGTTGTTGTTGCACATTTCCACCGCCATGGCCAAGCCATGAGTGGGATCTCCGGCGCTGCCCGGCTTACTCTGCTCGCCGGTCAGCGGGTCGCGCTTGACGTTCCAGGGCGTCCAGTCGAACGCGGGGGTGAGCGGAATCGTCTGATAATGCCTGGGGAACCGAAAGTAGCGCTCGTCGTCCATCCGCGGGGTATCGACGATCTTGTTGGGGTTGAACAGATTGGCAGGGTCGAAGAGCTGCTTGATCTCCTTGAAGGCGGCATTGAGCGCCGGGCCGAACTGCCAGGCCACCCACTCGCCACGGCAGATACCGTCGCCATGCTCCCCCGAGTAAGCCCCCTTGTATTCGCGCACCAGCGTCGAGGCCTCCTCGGCGATCTCGCGCATCTTGCGCGCGCCGTCGCGTCGCATGTCGAGGATCGGCCGCACGTGCAGGGTGCCTACGCTGGCATGCGCGTACCAGGTGCCCTCGGTACCGTGCTTGTGAAACACCTGGGTCAGCTTGTCGGTGTACTCGGCGAGGTTTTCCAGCGGCACCGCACAGTCCTCGATGAACGAGACCGGCTTGCCGTCGCCCTTCATGCTCATCATGATATTGAGCCCCGCCTTGCGCACATTCCACAGCGCCTTCTGCTCGCCGGCGTCGGGCATGTCGACCACGCAGTCAGGCAGGCCCAGATCGGCCATCAGCTCGTTCAACTGGCGCAGGCTATCAAGCAGCGGCTGACGCTCCTGGCCTGAAAACTCCACCAGCAGTACTGCTTCGGGCTTACCGGTCAGAGCCTTCACGATCACCGGCCGGAACGCGGGATTCTCCAGCGACAGCTCGATCATGGTGCGATCGACCAGCTCCACCGCGGATGGCTCAAGCGTGACGATATGCTGAGTCAGATCCATCGCCTGGTAGAAGGTCGGGAAGTTCACCACCCCGAGAATCTTGTGCTCGGGCAACGGCTCGAGCTTGAGCGTAAGCTGCCGGGTCAGGCCCAGCGTGCCCTCGGAACCGACCAGCAGGTGGGCCAGGTTGACCCGACCCTCGGCGTCATAGGGCCGCGGGTTCTGGCAATCGAACAGGTCCAGGTTGTAGCCGGCGACGCGGCGCAGCACCTTGGGGAAATGCTCGCGGATAGAGGCGTTCTCGCGCTGGGCGATGTCGCGAACGCGCTGGGCGATGTGGCGCAGCCTGGCGTCGTCGGGCAACTCGTCGAGCAGGCCGAACGAGGCCGGCGAGCCGTCCGCCAGCAATGCGTCGATGCCCAGCACGTTGTGCACCATGTTACCGTACTTGATCGAACGCGACCCGCAGGAGTTGTTGCCGGCCATGCCGCCCAAGGTGCACTGGGCGCTGGTGGAGACATCGACCGGAAACCACAGCCCGTAGGGCTTGAGCCAGGCATTGAGATGATCGAGGACGATGCCGGGCTCGACGATGACGGTATGCCGTTGCTCGTCGAACTCGACGATGCCGTTCAGCCAGCGGCTGGTGTCCAGCACCAGCGCTTCGCCCACGGTCTGGCCGCACTGGCTGGTACCGGCGCCCCTCGGCAGCACCGGCATGCCGGCGTCACGGGCGATATCCAGCGCTACTGCCAGATCCTGCTGATGACGTGGAACGACTACACCGATCGGCATGATCTGGTAGATCGAGGCATCGGTGGAATAGCGCCCCCGGGAGGCCTGATCGAACAGCACCTCGCCGGCGATTTCACGCTGCAGGCGAGCGGCCATCTCCGAGACAGGCCGGATACGGGCGTTGCGAGGCTGTGAGCGCTTTGCGGATAACGAGGTCATCGTGTCTTCCCTATGCGGCTTGCGACGATCGCGCTGTTAACGATTGGCATCGAGCGGATGGCGAGCGAAACAGTCCAGCGCCGCCAGTACGCCGCTGTCCTCGAGCGGCACTCCGGCAAGCTTCATGCCGGCTTCGCAGCCACCGAGGGTGGCAATCAGCGTCAGGTCGTTGCAGTCGCCCAGATGGCCGATACGGAACATGCGCCCCTTGGCCTTGCCCAGTCCCATGCCCAGCGACAGATCGAAGCGCTCGTAGATCAGCTTGCGAACGGCATCGGCATCGACGCCGTCCGGCATGACGACGCCGGTCAAGACCGGGGAATAAACGGCGGGGTCCTGACATTGGATTTCCAGCCCCCAGGCGTTGACCGCAGCGCGTACACCGGCGGCCCAGCGCTGGTGACGCGCCAGCACATGCTCGAGTCCTTCGCCCAGCAGCATGTCGAGGGATTCATTCAGGCCATACAGCAGGTTGGTATTCGGCGTATAGGGCCAGTAGCCATGCTTGTTGGCCTCGAGGATCTCGTCCCAGGCCCAGAAACTCTTGGGCAACCGCGCCGACTTGCTTGTCTTGACGGCCTTGTCGGACAGCGCATTGAAACTGATCCCCGGGGGCAGCATCAGGCCCTTCTGGGAGCCTGAAATCGTTACATCGACCCCCCACTCGTCGTGGCGGTAATCGGCACTGGCCAGGCCGGAAATCGTATCCACCATCAACAGCGCCGGATGGCCGGCAGCGTCGATGGCGCGGCGTACGGCAGCGATATCGCTGGTGACGCCGGTCGAAGTCTCGTTGTGAACCACGCAGACCGCCTTGATCTCGTGATCAATATCTTGCTTGAGACGTGCTTCGATCATGTCGGCCTGCACCCCCTGCCGCCAACCCTGATCACCAGGCAGCCACAGAAACTCGGGCTCGATACCCAACCGCCGAGCCATCTTCTGCCATAGCGTGGCGAAGTGGCCGGTCTCGAACATCAGCACCTGATCGCCCGGCGACAGCGTGTTGACAAGCGCAGCCTCCCAGGCGCCCGTGCCGGAAGCCGGGTAGATGATCACCGGGTTCTCGGTCTTGAAGATTTGCTTGATCTTGACCAGCAGTTCCAGTCCCAGCGCACCGAACTCGGGGCCACGATGATCGATCGTCGGCAGGCTCATCGCCCTCAAAATGCGATCCGGTACCGGTGAAGGACCGGGGATCTGCAAGAAGTGACGCCCGGTGGGGTGAAAATCGAGGTTCAGCATGGCAGCTCTCCGATTCGTTATTTTTGGATAATGAATGCAATATGGACGTCAAAAAATTACTTGATGCAGCCCTCAGCCCTCAAGCGCTCAAGCTCCTCGCCCTGAATACCCAAGGTGGACAGCACTTCATCGGTGTGTTGCGCGAACAGCGGTGCCGGTTGGCGAATCTGTGACGGCGTACGCGAGAATTTGCTGGGGAAGCCGATCGTCTTCATCTTGCCGATCTTGGGGTGCTCGATTTCCTGCACCATGCCCCTGGCCAGGTAATGCTCATCCTGCATGGCCTGGGCAAAGTCGTTGATCGGACCGGCCGGCACCCCGGCTGCATCACAACGTTCGAGCCAGTCGTCGACATCGCGATCGGCCATGATCCCCTCAAGCAGCGACTCGAGCTCCTCGACATGCTGGCCACGAGCGTGGTTGGTCAGGAAGCGCTCGTCGGCCAGCAGATCCTCCCGCCCCAGCACGCCCTGGGCGAACCGCTCCCAAGTGCGCTGATTGGCACAACCAAGCATCAGGTAGCCGTCGCGGGCCTTGACCGCCTGGTAAGGGGCCGAGACTCGGTGTCTCCAGCCAGTGGGCTCGGGCACCTTGCCTTCGGCGAAGTAGGCCGCCGCCTCCCAGGTATACCAGGGCAGACCACATTCGGTGATGGCAATATCGATGTGCTGGCCTTCGCCGCTTTGCATCTTGTGTATATAAGCGGCCAGTATCGAATAGACCGCCGTAATGCCGGCACCGATATCGTAGACGGCGATGCCCGTTTTCAGTGGCCGGCGTCCCGGTTCACCGGTCATCGACATCAGCCCGGTCATGCCCTGTGCCACCAGGTCGAAGCCGCCCTTGTGTCGGCTGGGACCAGTTTGGCCATAGCCGGAAATCGAGCAATAGATAATGCCGGGATTGGTGGCCTTTATCGTGTCGTAATCGATTTCCAGTGACTGGGCCACCCCGGGGCGATAGTTCTCGACGATGACATCGACCTCTTCGGCCAGGCGATAGAAGATTGCCCGAGCACGCTTGTCCTTGAGATTCAAGGAAATGCTCTTCTTGTTGCGATTGATCTGTGAAAAGCAAGTCGATTCGTCGTTGACATAAGGACCCATCTGCCGGCTATCATCGCCGCCGTTGACCTTTTCCACCTTGATAACCGCGGCGCCCATGTCGCCCAGCACCATGGTGCAATACGGGCCGGCCATGATTTGCGACACGTCGAGTACTTTCAAGCCATTCAAAGCAAGCATCGAATCTCTCCCTGGCAGCAGCCAGGACCGGTCATTTTCCAGTCCAGGCGAAAGGCGTCTTGTTGATGAACTTGTTGACTGCAGCCTTGAAGTCATCGCTCATGTAGCAAGTGATGACCCAATCGTCGCCGGCATCGGCAGCCGCTCTTCGCTGGGCCACTACCCGCCCTACCAGCGCCTTGCTGGCCTGCAGCGTGAGCGGCGCCCGGAAAGCGAACTCGGCGGCGATCGACGTCACTTCATCAGCGATCACCTCCGCCTCGAAGACGCCGTTGACCAGGCCTGCCTGCTGCGCCTCATCGGCATTGAGCAGCTTGGCCATCATCAGCACTTCCTTGGTGCGGGCGATGCCGACCATGTCGATCAGCCGCGAAACGTTGGTGATCGATAGGGAATTACCCAGCGTTCTGGCGATCGGCACGCCGAATTTCAGTGATGGCGTGCCATAACGAAAGTCACAGGCCATGGCCAACGCCGCCCCACCGCCGACACAGTAGCCTTCGATCATGGCAATGGTGGGCTTGGGTAAAGCCTCCAGCTTACCCACGACGCGGTCGATACGCCGCTCGTACCCAGTCGCATCTTCCGGCGCTTTAAAGGCAGCGAACTGAGTAATATCGGTTCCCGCCACGAAGGCTTCACCGCCGACGCCATGCAGCACGACTGCATGCACGCCATCGTCGTCCGCAAGCCGCTCGCAGACCTTCTCCAATGCGTCGTACATATCCCAGGTCATGGCATTGCGGCTTTCGGGCCGGTTGAAACCGATCCAGGCCACTCCTTCGCCTACTTCGAAAAGAAGGTTGTTACCACTCATCGTGATTCTCCGTTGATATTGCCGCCGCTGGCGTAGGCTGACGTGTCAGGTTTCGATAGCATCGTGACTGCTCTCAGCCATAGACGAAGTTGACCAGGGACAGTGCGAAAGCCGGGATGTAGGTATTGATCATCAGGATCAGGAACAGTACCCCGATGAACCACATGTTGGTGCGAGTGGTGGCCCAGATATCCGATTTGGCGATCGAACAGGAGGCAATCAGCACACTCGCCACAGGCGGCGTCTGCTGGCCGATGGCCAGATTCAGCGTCACGATCAGGCCAAAGTGCAGCGGATCGATCCCCACCGCCGTCACCAGGGGCAGCACGATCGGCACGACGAGAATGATCGCTGCCGCCGAATGCAGAAAGATGCCCAGGATCAGGAAGATGACATTGAGCAGTGCGAGAATGATGTACTTGTTGTCCGTCAGCTCGCTGATGGAGTTAGCCATTTGCTGGGGAATCTGGGTCTCGGTCAGATAGAGCCCCACCACGGCGGAACTGGCCACCAGCAGCATCACGACGGCCGTCTGAATGCCGGCATCGACGCAGGATTTGTAGAAAATCTTCAGACTGAACTCACGATAGACCACTGCGCTGATGAAAATGGCGACGACAACGGCAAGGGCTGCCCCTTCGGTGGCGGTGACGATGCCGCCGAAGATCCCGCCAAGGATGATGACCGGAATCAGCAGTGCCCAGATCGCCCCCTTGAAGGCCTCCCAGAGTCGCTTGGCCTGGAATTTTCCCTCGGAGGGGAAGTCATGCTTACGAGCCAGGTAGTAGCACATGCCAGCCAGCCCCATGGCACCCAGCAGGCCGGGGAAGATACCCGCGATGAACATCTTGACCACCGATTCGCCGGACATGACCGCATAGAGAATCATGGGAATCGATGGCGGAAGGATGATCGCCAGACTGGCGGCAGAAGAAGAGATGGCCGCCGAGAATTCCCTGGAATAGCCCTTCTTGCGCATCGCCGGAATCAGGATGCTGCCGATGGCCGACACGCCGGCCACTGCCGAGCCGGAAATCTCGGCGAAGAAGATCGATGCGCCGATGGTCACCATGGACAGGCCGCCCTTGATGAACCCGACCATGGCCATGGCCAGGTCGATGAGACGGCGCGAGATACTGGAGGCGTTCATGATCGCGCCGGCCAGTATGAACAGCGGAATCGCAATCAGGGGAAACTTGGTCGCACCGTCGAACATCACCATGCCGACATTGGGCAACGCGAAGGCCCCGAAGCTTGCCACCGTGGCCAGGGCGCCGACGATCCCCAGCGCCACGGCAACCGGCACGTTGATGAGAATCAGCAGTATCAGCCCCACGAACATCGATAATATGATCATTGTTTACTCTCCGCTGGTTCGCTGATACCCATCAGGTCCGACTGGAAGCCCGGCTACCGGTCGGCCCATCCCCACGAACATCTTCTTCCGCGCCAGCATCGCCGGGAGTGATACCCGCCTCTTCCAGTTCATGGTCGATGAAACCGGCCCCACGGGCGCTCTCGATTACTTCAGGCAAGCGCAGCAGCTGCGCAATGATGAACAGCGCCGAACCGATGGGAATGACGGACTGAGTGAGTTGCAGCGAGATACTGGTCAGGCTCACAAGTGTCGAGCCCTCCAGGATCACCACCACCTGGTAGCCGGTGTAACCGAGCAGCACGAAGAACGCGATGGTGATGGCTTCCGCCAGCAATGCTACTGGAAGGCGAATGCCCGGCGATGCCATATTGATGATGCTGGGGCAGGTTATGTGAGCGCCCTTGGCCGCGGCCAGGGCCGCCCCGTAATAGGTCAACCAGGCCAACCCTACCGAAGCGACTTCGTCGTACCAGCTGAAAGGCGAACCAAGCAGGCGTGACATGAAACCGATGATCACCACTCCCGACAGCGCCACGACATTCAGGAAAACGACAAATTCCAGAAATTTCTGATAAACCGACTTTACTTGTTTTAAGGACACGTCGAGCATCTCCGGTAAAGAAGAAGGGAGCGGACATACCCCGCCGCGACAGGATCGCTGTGCGTGGCATGCCCGGTATCACTGACTTTGAAAAGATCAGCGAAGTGCGTCGACCTTCTCGATCATCTCCTTGCCGCCTTCCACTTCGTTGCCGAACTTCTCGTAGATCGCCGCGGAGCCATCAACGAAGGCTTGCGTATCCACCTTATTGATCTGCATGCCTGCCTCTTCGAACTTGGCAAGCAGGCTGTCGTCAAGCTTGGCGCCCTGTTCCAGAGCATATTCCTCGACTTCTTCGGCCGTCTCGACCAGCACCTGGCGGACATCCTCGGGCAGGCGATTCCAGCTGGCGCCGGCCAGCACGTAGGCCGGGGTGTAGACATGATTGGAAAGCGACAGATAGTCCTGAACTTCCTGGAAGCGCTGGGAGTAGATCTGGATCAGCGGGTTTTCCTGACCATCCATGGCGCCGGTCTGGAGGGCAACGAAGGCCTCCGACAGGGCCATCGGCGCAGGATTCGCGCCGTAGCTCTTGAACATCTCTACACGCCACACGCCGTTGGGTGTTCTCAGCTTGATACCCTCGAGATCAGAGGGCACGTAGATCGGTCGGACATTATTGGTAATCTGGCGGAAGCCGTTCTCCCAGATACCGATAATTTTGTAGCCTTTTCCCTCGGCAGCCTCGTAGAGCGTGTCGCGCAGAAAGTCATCGCGTACCCGGCGCATATGATCCCGATCCTCGATGAGATAAGGCATCTCGAAGAGTGAGAATTCGGGGGCTACGCTGCTCATGATCGAGGAAGGCAAGGAGAGATCTATAGTGCCCAGCTTAAGCTTATTGAGCATCTGGGAATCACTACCCAACTGGCTCGAGCCGTAAACGACCACTTCAGCTTTTCCTTCAAGTTTTTCATTGGCGATCTTGGCGAATTCGTTGGCTGTAATCTCGAACAGGGAACCGGGGCCGCCCACGTGACCGAACTTGATCTCACGCTCCTGGGCGCCGGCTGCTTGTACGCCAAGGGCAAGCGCAGTGGCGAGTAAAGCTATCTTTATGGCTTTCATGTCGATCTCCGAAGTTTCGTTATTGTTGTAGGTCCTGAACCGCCATCAGTACGAACCTTGTCAGCCATGGCAGCGGCCTACCGAAGCCCGTCTGCGAGAGCTTCCATCTGGCCGGCTCGGTCGCTCCTTGTTGTGCTGGTGTCATGGTGCACCGAAACCAACCGCAATTTGAATATGGATACATAATTCAAAATTAGAAATTATACTTTAGTACTCTGGCAACTCAGCTTGCAAAATCTAAAAAAACAATTTTAATCAGAAGGTTATAGATCCATATGGATGAGACATCCAGCGCCGAACCGCGCCTGAGGGGCGCGGCTCGCAAGGTTCTAGCAGAGGTGGGCGGTCAATAACGCAGCGTGACCGGGGACCGTCACCCGGTTGCAGAAGTGTGCAGCAGGTCAGTCCGGCGCCAAACCGGCCTGGAAACCAGCCTTACGAATGCCGACCAGGGCCGCTTGCTCGTCCTCGTCCGAGGAGGCACCACTGACACCTGCCGCCCCGATCACCCGGTCATTTTCATCCAGAATCACGACCCCACCGGGTACGGGAACGAATGTCCCCTCCGCGGCTGCAGCCACCGAAGCCAGAAAGGCCGGTCGTTGCTGATTGCGTTCTCCCACGATACGACTGGCAATGCCATTGCCGAGTGCGGCATAGGCCTTGCCCCTGGCCACGGCAAAGCGCAGCGGCGCACAACCATCCTCTCGCTCGGCGGCAATGATGTTGCCGCCCATGTCGAGCACAACGACGGTCAACGGCTCCATGTCGGTATTGCGGGCTTCGCTGAATGCCGTGTCGACAATCTGGCGAGCCTGTAGGCGGGAAATCTGAACGTGGGAACGAAACACCTTGCCAGCCATGGGCGGTTCCTTGCGACAATGGATTATTGTTGTCTTGATTTTGAATTCATAATACCTTTCAGAGATTCAAGTCAAGGCGACGCCGCTGGACTCTGTGCGTTTTCGCCACTGCCTTTCTCCGATCAAGAACCGACAATGGAAAAAATCCAGCATAGAAACCTCTACCGCGAAGTTGCCGATCGTGTTCGGGAACTGATTGAACAGGGTGCCTTGACCCCAGGCGAGCGCATCTCGGAAAAGAAGCTCTGCGAACAGTTCGGGGTATCGCGTACCCCGTTACGCGAGGCGCTCAAGGTGATGGCTTCGGAAGGCTTGGTGGAGCTGCTGCCCAACCGTGGTGCGCGGGTCACGCGCCTGACCGTAAAGAAGGTGCGCAACACTTATGATGTAATGGCCGCGTTGGAAGGCCTGTCAGGTGAATTGGCCTGCCAGAACATCACTGAACAGGAATTTTCGGTTATCCAGCAGCTTCATGAGACGATGCTCGATCACTACCGAAAGCGCGAATTGCAGCCCTATTTTCGGGTCAACCAGCAGATTCATGAACGCATTATTGCAGCGGCCGATAACGAGGTGCTCGAAGAGATGTACAGTAACCTCAGCCAACGCGTAAAGCGTGTCCGTTATTCGAAGAAGATGACGGATGATTTCTGGCGACGTGCCGTTGAAGACCATGAGGCCATGATTGATGCACTGCAAAAACGTGATGGCCTCATGCTGGGGCGCATTCTTCGCGAACATTTGTGCAACAAGCTCGAAGTCGCTTCCCTCGAGGGCATGATTGAAGCGGAGGAAGACGAGTTTTCCTCCCGGGCGGCCTCTTCCTGACTCCAGGCCGTCACTGCCAGGCCTCCAGGCGCATCGCCGCACGCACCAGCCGCTCGTTCTCGGCTTCGATCTCGCGCAGGCTGTTGCCGATGCTCTCGAGATGCTCCAGTGCCGCCTGCTCGGCGCCGTCGGCGTCCTGATCGATCACCGCGCGATACAGCCGCTCGTGCTGGCTATTGATCCGCTCGCGCGACGCCGGGCGGTGGTAGAGGTTCTTGACCGAGGCGAATACCGAACTCAGCAGCAAGTCGGTCAGGCTCTGCAGGGTGTAGACCAGCACCGGATTGTGCGAGGCCTCGCAGATCGCCAGATGGAAGCCGTGGTCGTAGCGCGCCAGGCGTTCGACATCGATCTCGCCGGGCTGACTGACATAGTTCGCCATGGCCTCGTAACGATGGCCGATGACCACCCGATCGGCCGGGGTTCCACGCAGCGCCGCAAGCCGTGCCGACTCGCCCTCGAGCAACGATCGCACTTCGAGTAGGTCGTAGAGCGTACGGGGATGATCGCGGAACAGATGCATCAACGGGCTGTCGTCGCGGCGCGGAATCAGCCGGGCGACCACCGAGCCACGCCCCTGGCGGGTCTCGATGATGCCCTTGCCGCGCAACACGCGTAGCCCTTCGCGCAGCGAGGCCCGCGACACCCCCAGCTTGTCGCACAGGCGGCGCTCCGAAGGCAGCAGCTGGCCGGGGCGGATGATCCCGTCGAGCACCAGTTGCTCGAGTTTGGCGGCCACCGCATCGGGCGTCCGGGTACCGCCTGGCATCGTGGAATCCGCAACCATGCTAGCCCTCCCTGGACGCCCGCGGCGCCCTATACGCGCTTGAATGCTGGGCGAACGGGCCCAGCGCATGGCCCTATTGAAGACCTGGAAAGCTATTTCATAAATACGACCAATGGCTGGTCCGACCAGTGAACCAATGACTGGACAGTGGTGTTTTCAAAGGTCAAATTGTAGGACACAAGCAAACCAATCGTGCGGCGGCGGCCTGACTTGGGCCGCGCCCGGATAGCCGGAGCACGTCATGAACATTCTCTACGACGCGCGACTCGACGGGGCGCTGGCGACCCCTGACAAGACCAGCGTGCTCGCCGACCTTCAGCAGGCGCTCCCCGAGATGACCCTGCTGCATCGCGAAGAAGACCTGCGCCCGTTCGAATGCGACGGCCTCTCGGTGTATCGCGTGCTGCCGATGCTGGTGGCCATGCCGCACACCCTCGAGCAGGTCGAGACACTGATGCGCCGCTGCCATGCGCTCGGCGTACCGGTGGTCACCCGCGGCGCTGGCACCGGCCTGTCGGGGGGCGCGCTGCCCCTCGAGCAGGGCGTGCTGCTGGTGATGTCGCGCTTCGCGCGGATCCTCGAGGTCGATCCCCGGGCGCGCACTGCGCGCGTCCAGCCTGGCGTACGCAACCTGGCGATCTCCGAGGCCGCCGCGCCTCATGGGTTGTATTACGCGCCCGATCCCTCGTCGCAGATCGCCTGCTCGATCGGCGGCAACGTCGCCGAGAATGCCGGCGGCGTGCACTGCCTCAAGTACGGCCTGACCGTGCACAACGTGCTGCGCGTCGAGGTGATCACCATCGAGGGCGAGCGCATGACGCTGGGCTCGGAAGCCTTCGACGCGCCCGGCTTCGACCTGCTGGCGCTGTTCAACGGCTCCGAGGGCATGCTCGGGGTGATCACCGAGATCACCGTCAAGCTGCTGCCCAAGCCGCAGAGCGCCAAGGTGCTGATGGCCAGCTTCGACGACGTCGCCAAGGCCGGCAAGGCGGTCGGCGACATCATCGCCGCGGGAATCGTCCCCGGTGGACTGGAGATGATGGACAAGCTCGCCATCCGCGCCGCCGAGGACTTCGTCAAGGCCGGCTACCCGGTCGAGGCCGAGGCGATCCTGCTGTGCGAGCTCGACGGCGTCGAGGCCGATGTCGACGACGACTGCCAGGCGGTGCGCGGCGTGCTCGAGGCGGCCGGCGCGACGGCCATCGATCAGGCCCGCGACGACGCCGAGCGCGCGCGCTTCTGGGCCGGTCGCAAGGCCGCCTTTCCGGCGGTGGGCCGCATGTCGCCGGACTACTACTGCATGGATGGCACCATTCCGCGCCGCGAGCTGCCGAGGGTGCTCGCGGGCATCGCCGAGCTATCGGGACACTATGGCCTGGCGGTGGCCAACGTCTTCCACGCCGGCGACGGCAACATGCACCCGCTGATCCTGTTCGACGCCAACCGACCCGGCGAGCTGGAGCTCGCCGAGACCGTCGGCGGCAAGATCCTCGAGCTGTGCGTCGAGGTCGGCGGCAGCATCACCGGCGAGCACGGCGTGGGTCGCGAGAAGATCAATCAGATGTGCAGCCAGTTCCAGCCCGACGAATTGCGCGTCTTTCACGCCGTCAAGGCCGCCTTCGACGAGTCGCGCCTGCTCAACCCGGGCAAGAACGTGCCGACGCTGGCCCGCTGTGCCGAGTTCGGCGCCATGCACGTGCACAACGGCGAGTTGGCGCACCCCGAGCTGCCGCGCTTCTGAGGAGTGACGATGAACCAGGATTCACACGACGCGCGCGGAGGCGATCCGCGCCATCCAGGCCCCGATCACCATGAACAGGAGCGACGCCCGCGACATGCCGAACCGGACCCGGCGGCGGGCCACGATGCCGGCGAGGCGCTCGCCGAACGCATCCGCCAGGCGCATGCGGACAGAACGCCACTGCGCATCGTCGGCGGCGACACCAAGGCCTTTTATGGCCGTGCCGTCGACGGCGAGGTGCTTTCGACCACCGCGCATCACGGCATCGTCCACTACGATCCCGTCGAGCTGGTCGTCTCGGTGCGCGCCGGGACGCGCCTGAGTGCGCTCGAGGCGGCGCTTGACGCCGAGGGCCAGCAGCTCGCCTGCGAACCGCCGCATTTCGGCGCGGCCGCCACGGTCGGCGGCATGGTCGCCGCCGGGCTTTCCGGACCACGCCGCCCCTGGGCCGGTGCGGTGCGCGATTTCGTGCTCGGCATTCGCCTGATCGGTCACGACGGCACGCCACTGCGCTTCGGCGGCGAGGTGATGAAGAACGTCGCCGGCTACGATCTGTCGCGCCTGATGGTCGGCGCCCAGGGCTGCCTGGGCGTGCTCAGCGAGGTCTCGTTCAAGGTATTGCCCAAGCCCGCCGCCACACGCAACCTGCGCCTGGCGATGCCGCTCGAGGCCGCGCTCGAACGCCTCGCCGAGTGGGGCCGCAAGCCATGGCCGATCAGTGCCGCAAGCTACCATGACGGCGCGCTCAACCTGCGCCTGGAGGGCGGCGTCAGCTCGGTGGCGCAGACTGCGGAGCAATTCGGTGGCGAGGCGCTCGAAGCCGATTACTGGAGCGCGCTTCGCGAGCAGCGTCTGGCGCTGTTCACCGCCGACGATCCGCGCCCGCTGTGGCGCCTGTCGCTGCCCAACAATGTGCCACCGCTGGCGCTCGACGGCGATGTGCTCTACGACTGGGCCGGCGCCCAGCGCTGGCTGAAGAGCGACGCCCCCACCGCGACCATCCGCGAGGCCGCGGCCCGCGCCGTGGGCCACGCCAGTTGCTTTCGCGAGCGCGATGGCGCGCACCCCGCCGAGCCCTTCATGCCGCTGCCGCCGGTGCTGGCCAAGTATCATCAGCGCCTCAAGCAACGGCTCGACCCGTACGGCATCTTCAATCCCGGCCGGCTCTACGAGGCCCTCTGACATGCAGACCCACTTCACCGACGCCGATCTCGAGAAGCCGCACCTGCGCGAGGCCGACCGCGTGCTGCGCAGCTGCGTGCATTGCGGCTTCTGCAACGCCACCTGCCCCACTTACCAGCTGCTCGGCGACGAGCGCGATGGCCCGCGGGGGCGCATCTACCTGATGAAGGAATTGCTGGAAAGCCGCGACGATGACGCCCAGGTCACCCGCGAGACCCAACTGCATCTGGATCGCTGCCTGACCTGCCGCAACTGCGAGACCACCTGCCCGTCGGGGGTCGAGTATCACAAGCTGCTCGACATCGGCCGCGCCGAAGTCGAACGGCGCGTCGGTCGCACGCCGAAAGAGCACGCGTTGCGCTTCGGCCTGCGCAAGGCGCTGGTCGACCCGCAGCGCTTCAAGGCCCTGCTCGCCCTGGGCCAGACCTTCCGCCCGCTGGTGCCCGGCACGCTGCGTGACAAGCTGCCGGCCAGGCCAGTGGATGCCGGCACGCGCCCCGACGGTCGTCGCCATGCCCGGCAGATGCTGATCCTCGAAGGCTGCGTGCAGCCGGGTCTGTCGCCCAACACCAACGCCGCGACGGCACGCGTACTCGACCGGCTGGGTATCGGCCTGACGCCGGCGCCCCAGGCCGGCTGCTGCGGCGCCATCGATTATCATCTCAATGCCCAGCAGGCCGGGCGCGAGCGCATGCGCGCCAATATCGACGCCTGGTGGCCGCATATCGACACCGCCGGCGAAGCCGCAGTGGAAGCCATCGTCCAGACCGCCAGCGGCTGCGGCGCCTTCGTCAAGGAGTACGCCGAAATGCTCGCCGACGACCCGGACTATGCCGAGAAGGCCGCCCGGGTCAGCGAACTGGCCAGGGATCTCGGCGAGATCCTGCGCGACGAGGATCTCGCCCCGCTGGCGATGCATGGCCAGCGGCGACTGGCCTTCCACTGCCCCTGCACCCTGCAGCACGCCCAGCGGCTCAATGGCCTGGTGGAAGGCGTGCTCACCCGGCTCGGCTTCGAGCTGACGCCGGTGCGCGACGCCCATCTGTGCTGCGGCTCGGCGGGCACCTACTCGGTGACCCAGCCCGAACTCGCCACCCGGCTGCGCGACGACAAGCTCGACGCCCTCGAGGCCGGCGAGCCGGAATTGATCGTCACCGCCAATATCGGCTGCCAGACCCACCTCGCCGGCGCCGGCCGCACCCCGGTGCGGCACTGGATCGAGATCGTCGATGAGGCGCTGGAATCAGCCACGAGCAACGGGCTTCGAGCAGCGAGCGGCTCGTAGTCGGTGGGAAACTTTTCCCGACGACGCCCCCATGGTTTTGATAGGGGTCGGGAAGGCTTCGCCTCCCCGCCCTCCGAACCGTGCGTGCGGTTCTCCCGCACACGGCTCTCCAGTCGATGGTTTCAACATCGTGATTGGCTCGCTTGCTGCCAG
>NZ_JAIRBP010000038.1:0-31779 GCF_021151495.1 Halomonas sp. IOP_31
ACGGAGGAAGCAGATAGGCCGTATGACGATCGACAGAACGAAAGTGGCTCATGGCGGGTCCGTGGTCAGTTTGATGCCGGCATTATCTCATGCTGGAGTGGAAAGTCCGACAGGCTGCTAGGGACTCTCCTGGGGGGCCGAGTTGGGGCCGAGCGGGTGTCGCAGCTCGGCGTGAAAGTGCCAGCGCCAGGTCGGCGCCACCGAGCGGTCGTTGACCAGCCGTGCGTTGAGCATGTCCTTGTCGTGGGTGCGCGCGTGCGCGACGGCCGCGTCCTCGCCCATGCCCCGCCAGCGAGCGAGCAGCCGCTCGACCAGCACGGCATCGGGCACTTCGATGAACAGCGTCAGGTCGAACAGTGCGTGCAGTTCGCGCCAGGGCGCGACGTCGAGCAGCAGGTAATTGCCCTCGACGAGCACCAGGCGGTGCTCGGGCAGGATCAACCGGCCGCCGGCGCGCGCCAGGTCGAGCGGACGATCGAACACCGGCACCGCGACGGTGCGATCGGCGCGACGGATGCGTTCCAGATCGTGCTTGAGCCCGTCGCAGTCGAAGGTCTCGGGGGCGCCCTTGATCGCTAGCCGGCCCTGCGGCGCGAGCACCGCGTTGTCGAAGTGATAGCCGTCCATCGGCACGATGGCGGCACATCCTGGCCGACGGACGTTGAGTTCACGGCACAGCCAGCCTGAGAGGAAGGATTTACCGGCCGCCGGCGGACCCGCCAGGGCGACGATGAAGCGTTGGCGTTGTTGATCAGCCGCCGCGAGCAACCGTGTCGTCATCTCGTGGATATTCGGAGTCATTATTGTTCCCGCATGGTCAAAAAATCGCCGAGCGGACTCGGCGCCCCCGAATGAACCGCAAGGCGCACCGCGCGCAGGAGCCCGAGAATATGGGGTATATGTGAGGGACTCCGAGCACCACGCAACGCAGCGATTCGCCCGCGCAGGCATTTTTTCAGCTCATCCAGTTGCCGCCGTCGACGTTGAGCGTCTGCGCCACCACGTAGTCGCTGTCGCCGGAGGCCAGGAACACCGCGGCGCCGACATGATCCTCGGGGCGGCCCATGCGCCCGTAGGGCACCGCTTCACCGACCAGGCGCTTCTTCTCGCCGGCCGGACGCCCCTCGTAGCGCGCGAACAGCGCATCGACCTCGTCCCACATCGGCGTGTCGACCACCCCCGGCGCGATGCCGTTGACGTTGATGCGATGCTCGATCAGCGCCAGACCGCAGGACTGGGTGAGGCTGATCACCGCGGCCTTGGACGCGCAGTACAGGCTGACCAGCGGCTCGCCGCGGCGCCCGGCCTGGGAAGCCATGTTGATGATCTTGCCGCCGGCGCCACGCTCGACCATGCGTGCGGCAACCGCCTGCAGGGTGAAGAAGGTGCCCTTGACGTTGATGGCGAACTGCCGCTCGTAGCTGGCCTCGCTGACTTCGAGCAGCGGGGCCATGTCGAACACCGCGGCGTTGTTGACCAGGATGTCGATGCCTCCGAAACGCGCCTCGACGGCCTCGATCATCGCCTGCCGCGAGGCGGCGTCGGCGACGTCGAGGCGTACCGCGATCACCGGCGCGTCGCGCGAGTCGGCCTGGATCTCGGCCACCGCCTGCTCGGCGGCGGCGCTGTCGATGTCGGCGATCGCCACGCGGGCGCCCTCGTCCAGGTAGCGTTTGACGATCGCCAGGCCGATACCCCGCGCCCCGCCGGTCACCACTGCCGTTCGCTTGTCGAGTTTCATCGCTGTGGTTCCTTGTCCGAGTGAAGTCATGATGAAGCGCCAGCCCCGGGCAGCCGGTCACGCCAGCGACGGCCTTCAGCAACGGCGCGCCGCTCGCCACGCCAGCGCATGACCAGCGCACCGAGTTCCGCCATGCACTCGAGCACCTGCCAGACGCCCGCCTCGCGCAGCCGGGCGTCGTGACCGGGTTCGATATGGCTGGCGCCGGTGAAGCCGATCACCGTCATGCCCGCGGCCCGGGCCGCGCTGGCCCCGGAGACGCTGTCCTCGACCACCAGGCAGGCCTCGGGTACGATCCCGAGGCTTTCCGCCGCCAGCAGGTAGACATCCGGTGCCGGCTTGGGCCGAGCCACCTGCTCGGCGGTGAACAGCGGCGCCTCGCCCAGTTGGGCATCCAGCCCGGTGCTGGCCAACGAGGCGACGACCCGCCGCCGGCTGCTGTTGGAAACGATCGCCAGCGGCAGGTCGAGCGCGTCGATCGCCGCCGCCACGCCGACCATCGCCTCGAGTTCGGCGGCCAGGCGCGTCTCGATCGCCGCATCGATGCGCTCGAGGGCGTCATAGGGCAAGGCATGAGTGCTGCGGACAGCGAGATGATCGAGAATCGCCTGGGTGGTCATGCCCAGCGCGCGACGCAGCTCATCGTCGGCATGCAGGTCGGGCAGCCAAGCCGCCAGCCGCTCGCGCAGCACCTGCTCGGCGATCGCTTCGCTGTCGACCAGCACCCCGTCGCAATCGAAGATCAGCAACTCCATGGGCGACTCCATCACTGGCCGCCCGAGCCGGACTGCGCGCGATTTTCCTTGCGATCGATGTCGACCAGCGGATGGCGATGCAGATGGCTCAGCGCCGCGCCATCGGCGCTGAAGAGATGCGCGCAGGCCGGGTCGAAGGTGAAGCGGACCTCGTCGTGCACGCGATGGGCGACGTCGCCGTCGGCGACCAGGATCCATTCGCGCTCGCCGTGCTCGAGATACAGCGAGGTGACCCCGCCGAGGCGCTCGATGACCACGATCTTGCCGGCCAGCGGCCCCTGGTCGTCGAGGGTCAGGTGTTCGGGGCGGATGCCCAGGGTCAGGGTGTCGCCGGGGCGACAGTCGCCGCCGTCGACCGGCACCCGGCACTCGCCGCCGCCGGGCAGGCGCACCGCGACGCCCTCGGCGTTGGCGTCGAGCACCTCGACGTCGGTGAAGTTCATCTTCGGCGAGCCGATGAAGCCGGCCACGAAGCGGTTGCGGGGGTGGTGGTAGAGTTCCATCGGCGAGCCGATCTGCTCGACCACCCCGCCCTGCAGCACGACGATCTTGTCGGCCATGGTCATGGCCTCGATCTGGTCGTGGGTGACGTAGATCATCGTCGCGTCGAGCTCGTCGTGGAGCCGCGCCAGCTCGATGCGCATCTGCACGCGCAGCGCCGCGTCAAGATTCGACAATGGCTCGTCGAACAGGAAAATGCTGGGGTTGCGCACGATCGCCCGGCCGATCGCCACACGCTGGCGCTGGCCGCCGGACAGCGCACGGGGCTTGCGGTCGAGCAGGGGCTCGAGCTGCAGGATGCGCGCGGCGGCGAGCACCTTCTCGCGGCGCTCGGCCTTGGATACCTTGGCCAAACGCAGGCTGAAGCCCATGTTGTCCTCGACGCTCATGTGCGGGTAGAGCGCGTAGCTCTGGAAGACCATCGCCAGGCCGCGATCGGCGGGGCCGACGTCGTTGATGCGCACACCGTCGATGGAGATATCGCCGCGGGTGGTGCTCTCGAGCCCGGCGATCATCCGCATCAGGGTCGACTTGCCGCAGCCGGAGGGGCCGACGAAGACCACGAACTCCCGATCCTTGACCTCCAGATCGATCCCCTTGATGACCTGAGTGTCACCGAATTCCTTGACGATGTTGTTGAGTTGTAGCGTTGCCATGGCGGGTTCCTTATTTGACGGCGCCGAAGGTGAGGCCACGAACCATCTGTTTTTGGGTCATCCAGCCGAAGATCAGGATCGGCGCGATGGCCAGCGTCGAGGCGGCGGACAGCTTGGCCCAGAACAGCCCTTCGGGACTCGAGAAGGAGGCGATGAAGGCAGTCAGCGGAGCAGCGTCGGAGGTGGTCAGGTTGAGACTCCAGAACGCCTCGTTCCAGCTCAGGATCACCGACAGCAGCCCGGTGGAGGCGATCCCCGGCAGGGTCAGCGGCAGCAGCAGATAGAGCACTTCCTGCAGCGTGCCGGCGCCGTCCATGCGCCCCGCCTCGAGGATGTCCTTGGGAATGTCCTTGAAGAAGGTGTAGAGCATCCACACCACGATCGGCAGGTTCATCAGCATGTAGACGAGGGTCAGCCCGAGCTGCGAATCGAGCAGGCCCATGTCGCGAAACAGCAGGTACACCGGCATCAGCACGCCGACCGGCGGCAGCATCTTGGTGGACAGCATCCACAACAGCGTGCCCCGGGTACGCTTGGTCGGCAGGAAGGCCATGGAGTAGGCCGCCGGAATCGCCACGATCAGCGCCAACAGGGTCGAGCCGAACGAGATCACGATGCTGTTCAGGGCGAACTTCAAGTAGTCGGCACGTGCCATGACTTCGTGATAGCCCGCCAGGGTCGGCTCGAAGACTAGCGTCGGCGGCGCGATGGCCTGAACCTCGGTCTTGAAGCCGGTCAGCACCATCCAGAAGATCGGGAAGAACACGATCAGCGCGATGCCCCAGGCGAGCAGCGTGAGCAGCAGTTTCTTGGTCATCGAAGGGTTCATGCAGTGCTCCTCGCCTCAGGTCTCGAGGTTCTTGGCCACGGTGCGGACCAGGAAGATCGCCACTATATTGGCGAGAATGATCGCGATGACCCCGCCGGCCGAGGCGCCGCCCACGTCGAAATCCAGCAACGCACGGATATAGATGAAATAGGCCAGGTTGGTCGAGGCCAGCCCCGGACCGCCCGAGGTGGTGACGAATATCTCGGCGAACACGGTCAGCAGGAAGATCATCTCGATCATGATCACCACGCTGATCGCCCGCTTGAGGTGCGGCAGGGTGATGAACCAGAAGATCGCCAGCGGGCCCGCGCCGTCCATGCGCGCCGCCTCGACCTGGTCATCGTCGAGCGACTGGATGGCGGTAAGCAGGATCAACAGCGCGAACGGCATCCACTGCCAGGCGACGATGACGATGATCGAGGTCAGCGGCATCGCCGAGAACCAGTCGATCACCGGCAGGCCGAGCAGCTTGCTCAGCCAGGCGAACACTCCATAGACTGGGTGCATCATCATGTTCTGCCAGATCAGTGCACTGACCGTGGGCATGACGAAGAACGGCGCGATGACCAGCAGCCGGGCGATGCCGCGGCCGAAGAATTCCTGCTGGAAGAGCACCGCCAGCAACGTGCCGCCGATCACGCTGATCGCCAGCACCCAGCCGACCAGCAACAGGGTATTGCCCATCGCCGTCCACAGCGCCGGATCGTTCACCAGGTAATAGTAATTTTCCCAGCCGGCAAATCCCGAAATGCTGGGCATCATCAGATTGTAACGCTGGAACGAGAACCACACGGTCATCGCCAGCGGCACCAGCATCCACAACAACAACACGGTAACCGCCGGGCCCTGCAGAAACAGGTTGCGGAAGCCCCCGACGGTTCGTCCGGACGTTCTTTCGCGCATGGGGATACCCATTCAGCGGTGAGGGGTCGGTAAAAGCGGCCGGGTCATGGTGACCCGACCGAAGCGGGACGCGCGTTACTGGTAGTAGCCGGCCTGGCGCATGGTACGTTCGGCGGCGCGCTGGGCGGCACTCAAGGCCTGATCGACGCTGCGCTGCTCGGCGAGGGCGGCGGCGATCATCTGCCCTACCTGGGTACCGATGGCCTGGAATTCGGGAATGCCGACATACTGCACCCCGGTGTAGGGGACCGGCTTGGCACTCGGATCGTTGGGATCTGCCGTCTGAATGGCGTTGAGCACGAAGTCGGCGAACGGCGCGGCTTGCTGGTACTCGGGATTCTCGTAGGTGGACTGACGCGTTCCCGGCGGCACATTGGTCCAGCCTTCAGTTTGCCCTACCAGATTCACGTACTCCTCGGACGTCGCCCAGGTGATGAAGGTCTTGGCGGCCTGCTTGGCGTCGGAAGAAGACGGAACGGCCAGCGACCAGGCCCACAGCCAGTTCGCCCCCTTGGGGGTCTCGGCGATCGGCGCCGGAGCAAAGCCCACCGTGTCGGCCACCTGGGACTGCTCGGCATCGTACAGCTTGCCGGCCGCTGACGTGGCATCGACCCACATGCCGCACTTGCCACCGGCGAACAGCGCCAGGTTCTCGTTGAAACCGTTGGAGGTCGCCCCCGGCGGGCCATACTGGTTCATCAGCTCGACGTAGAAGCTGATCGCCGCGTTCCAGGCCGGCGAATCGATCGTCGGTTGCCAGTTTTCATCGAACCAACGACCGCCGTAGGTATTCACCAGCGTCGACAGGAAGGCCATGTTCTCGCCCCAGCCCGGCTTGCCGCGCAGGCAGATGCCGTAGACGCCATTGGCGGGATCGTTGAGCTGGCCCGCCCACTTTTCGACCTGCTGCCAGGTCGGCTGCTCGGGCATGGTGATACCGGCTTGCTCGAACAGGTCCTTGCGATAATAGAGCATTGAGCTCTCGCCGTAGAACGGCAAGGCGTAGAGGGTATCCTTATAACTCAACGCGTCGCGAATCGGCTTGAGCAGGTCGTCCTTGGCGTAGGACTCGGGCAGATCGTCGAGCGGCGTCAGCCATCCGCGTTCGGCCCAGATGGGGACTTCGTAGGTACCGATGGTCATCACATCATACTGGCCGCCCTGGGTCGCGATGTCGGTGGTCATGCGCTGGCGCAGGACGTTTTCCTCGAGCACCACCCAGTCCAGAGTGATATCCGGATAGGCCTTTTCGAATTCGTCGGTCAGGCCCTGCATGATGATCATGTCGTTGTTGTTCACCGTGGCCACGGTGATGGTCTCGGCGTGGGCCGAGACGGAAGCGAGAGCGATGGCCCCCGCGAGCGGAATCTTGTGCTGTAACCGCATGGCATGCCCCTTGGCGGAGAGTGTTGGGTTCTTGTTGATCAATCTACTCAACAGCAATACAAATGATCATTTAGCGCTTTGAAAAAAGCAAATCCCCGCCTGTTATACTTTGGACTAACCCCCTTCCCTATCAATGATATAGCGCGCCGCCTGCTCGTCGGTGACCAGCCCCTTGAGCCAGCCGCCGCGCAGCGCGGCGAGGATCGCCGGCCCCTTGTCGCGCCCGCCGGCGAGCCCCACCAGGGTCTGGGTGGCGAGCCGCCGCAGCGCCAGGCTGGTGATGCGCTGGGTGATCGGGCACTCGATCAGCTCGCCGCGGGCGTTGAACGGCCAGCCCAGCAGCTCGCCCACTGCGCCGGCACCAAGCAGTTCGTTGAGCTCGTCCTCGCTGATGAAGTGATCCTGGAACAGCGTGGCCTGGGGGTCGATGCGGCCGATGCCGATGAACCCCGCCTCGGACTCCATCGCCACGTCGCTGACCGCGCGCACCAATGGCTGGGCGAGCAGTGTATGCTTTTCCTCCACCGAGCCGGCGACCACCGGGGCCGGCAGCAAAAAGCGCTCGGCACCGGTCTTGTCGGCCAGCACCATCACCCCGTCGTAGCGGTTGGCCGAGCCGTCGCGGGCGATGTTGCCGACCAGCGAGACGAAACGATGCTGGGGGCGTTCGAGGCGGCTCAACGCCTCGACGGTGGCGCGCACCGCGCGGCCGGTGCCCAGCGACAAGGTCAGCGGCTCGGCTCGATTGACGTAGCGCAGCAGCCGCTCGGCGCCCGCCTGGGCGATGAAGTGCGAGGTCGTGTCGCGGAGGTCGCGACTGTCGGGATCGGAGGGCACCACGTCGCAGAAACTCAGCCCGAAGCGCGACACCAGCGCATCCGCCATCGCCATGCAACTGGCCAGCGGATGGTCGATATGCACCTTGACCAGCCCTTCCTGGCGGGCCAGGGCCAGCAGGCGCTGAACGCCGGGGCGCGACACGCCCAGCTGGCTGGCGATCTCGTCCTGGGTACGCCCGCCGACATACGAGAGCCAGGCCGCACGGGCGGCCTGGTCGAGCTTGAGCTGATACTTGTCCACGCCATTGGCCTCCGGTAACGATGCGCCGAATCATCGCAGCCCGAACACGGCGGTACAATAATGCAATCGCGCGCGAGCGGTGCGGCAATTAACCGCCCGGGCCCGCCACGCCGGGCAACCAGACATGCGCGGCGAGCCCGCCCAGCGCCGCGTCGTCGAGGCTCAGCGTGCCACCGTAGAGGGTCATCAGATCCTCGACGATCGCCAGCCCCAACCCCGAGCCGGAACGCCGCTCGTCGAGCCGCGCGCCTCGCGCCAGCGCCGCCTCGCGTTGCTCGGCGCTCATTCCCGGGCCGTCGTCCTCGATGCTCAGCCGCACCCCACCGACCTCGCCGGCCACGCGCAGGGTGACCCGCCGCCCGGCCCAGCGCAGCGCATTGTCGAGCAGGTTGCCGACCAGTTCCTGCAAATCCTGAGGGTCCATGCGTACCGCAAGGCTCGCATCGATGTCGCGCTCGAGCGCGATGCCACGCCGCCCGGCCAGCCGCGCCAGACCGTCGACCACCGGCGCGATCGCCTCGCCCAGGTGTACCCGCCCGGCCAGCGTCGCGCCCCCCGCGGCCGAGGCCCGCGCCAGGTGGTGGCGTACCGCCTGATCGATGCGCCCCAGCTCGTCGCGCACCTGCCGCCGCTCGCCCTCGGGCAGCCGGTCGGACAGCGCCTGCAGCACGCTGACCGGGGTCTTCAGCGCGTGGGCGAGATTGCCGGCGGCGCTGCGTCCGCGCTCGATCAGCCGCCGGTCGCGCTCGAGCACTTCGTTCATCGCCGTGGCCAATTCGCTCAGCTCGCCGGGCAGGCGGGTATCCAGGCGCTGCTCCTGGCCGGCTTCGATCCGCGTGAGATTGGCATGCAGCCGGCGCAGCGGCGCCAACCCCCAGCGGATCTGCACCGCCAGGCCACCCAACAGCAGCACGCCAAGGGTCAGCAGCGACAACCCCAGCAGCCATTCGAAACGCGCCACCTCGGCGTCGAGATCTTCCTGCGAGGCGGCGACACTGACGTGCAGACGCTGAGGATGCCCGGCCAGCTGCACGTCGCGCTCGATGACCCGCAACGGTTCGCCGCGTGGCCCGCTGATGTTGCGCAGGGTGACGCCGTCGGCCATCGACACCGGCAGGCGTTGGTCCCACAACGAACGCGAGACCAGCGAAGTACCATCATCGTCGCGGATCTGCCAGTACCAGCCTGAAAACACCCGCTCGAAGCGCGCATCGCCCAGCGTGCGCGAGATCTGCAGGCGCTGTTCGGTGGGGTTGTAGTCGAGAGCGGCGAGCACCACCTGGAGCAGCGAGCGCAGCCGCTGATCGAACGAGGCGGTCACCGCTTCGCGGAAGTTGTAGGCCAGTCCGGCGCCCGCCAACGGCAGTATCACCAGCACCAGCGCCAGCGAGGCCGCCAGCAGGCGTCGGCTCAGCGACCAGCCGGCGGGCCGCGTGGCCAGCGCCCGCAGCCACGCCCTGGCTTGCCGCCATGGGCGTGTCCTGGCAGCGCCATTCAAGGCGCGTCGGCCTCCACCGCCAGCACCCGGTAGCCCTGGCCGCGCAGGGTCTCGATGCGTTCGCTGCCGAGCTTGCGGCGCAGCCGGCTGATCTGCACGTCGATGACATTGGAGTCGGGCTCGTGGTCGCGATCGTAGACGTGTTCGGCGAGTTCGCTGCGGCTGACGATGCGCGGCGCGGCATGCATCAGATAGGCGAGCAGGCGCGACTCCTGGGCGGTCAGCGTCACCGGGCGACCGGCCAGGGTGACACTGGCGGTATGGGTGTCGAAAGCCAGCTCGCCGAGCCTCAGCAGCGGGTGGGCGTGACCATGGCTGCGCCGCACCAGTGCCCGCAGGCGAAACAGCACCTCGGCAGTCTCGAACGGCTTGGTGACGTAGTCGTCGGCGCCGGCCGAGAAACCGGCGGCCTTGTCCGACCAGCGCTCGCGGGCGGTGAGCACCAGCACCGGCAGGTCGATGGCATCGTCACGCCACTGCGCCAGCCAGCGCGTGCCATCGCCATCGGGCAGGCCCAGGTCGAGCACCACCGCGTCGTAGCGTTCGGTGCGCACCAGGAAATCGGCCTCGCCACCATGGCCGACGCTCTCGACCAGCACCCCGGCGTCGCGCAGCGACTCGCCGAGCGCCGCGGCCAGGGCCCGATCGTCCTCCACCAGCAATACTTTCATGGCAATACGCTCATGGTCGCTTCATCGCCTCGACATTGACGCCTTCGATATTCAGCAACTCGCCACTGGCGGCGTCGAATTCGAACGCGACCAGTTGCCCCTGGGGGCCGATCATCTCGATATCGTAGCGGGTCGCATCGTCGTCGCGTTCGAGATCCACCTTGAGAACCTGACCGTCGTAACGTGCCTGCAGCCAGTCGAGCACGCTGGGCAGCGACACCAGACGCCCCTGACGGACTTCGTCGCGCAGGTCGCGCCAGTCGTCATCGGCGGCCGGCACGGCCAACGGCCACCCCAGCAGCGCCGCCAGCAGCAGCGTTCGACAGCCAATCATCCAGACATGGGCAATAGTCATCTTATCAGCTTGCCGAAAACGCCATGAACGGGCCATGAACGCCAGCCGATCGACCCATGTCGGCAATGAATGCACCATGAACGATATTTTCAGGCCACGGCAAGGTCGCGCGGCGTAAAACGGACCCTGGCATCACACGGCAATCGCCGCAAGGGAGACACGACATGAGAACACTGCGTATGCTGATGGTACCCGTGGCCTTTTCCGGTGGCCTGTCGAGCCTGGCGCTGGCCGACGACGGCAGCGTGACCTTCGCCGAACTGGATTCACTGCTCGCCTCGGCCGGTCAGCACGACGTCACCGCTTATGAAGAAATCGCCGTCAAGGACGGCGGGCGCATCGAGATGCAAGGCTGGCGCGACGACGGCTGGCAGCTCGATGTCGAGTCGCTGCAGCGCGACGGCTCGCTGACTCGTGAAGCGCAGCAGCGCAGCGACATTCCCACGTGGAGCCTTGCCGGAGGCGATGTCGAGCAAACGCTGAACGTGGCACGCCGCTCCGGCCTGCAACGATTCGAGTCGCTCGATGTCGATGCATCGGGTCATCTTGACATCGAAGACTACGACAACCAGCGCCGCGAGATCGAGCTGCGCCTCGACGGCAGCGATTTCTCGACCATCGGAGTGGACAATGCCTGAACGCAACGATTCACGCCAGAGCAACGCTCGCCATGCCGGCGCCGGCCGGGACAATGCCGCCTGGCAAGCGGCGAGGGCCTGGCAGGCCCGTGCACGCCGCGCGCGGCCTTCCGCCACGATGAGCGGCCCGCGGCTGTTCTTCACCTGGCTGATATTCGGCGTGCTGATGCTCGTCGGGACCGCACTCGGGCTGTTCTTCCTGCTGGTCGGCTGGCTGATGCTGCCGCTGGTACGCCATCGCATGAAGAAGCAGGCCGAGGCGTTTCGCGCCCGTCACGCCCGGAATATCGGCGGCAGCGACGCTGCTCGCCACGAGACCCGACCAGGCCGGCAAGAGGTGCTGGAGGGCGACTACGAAGTGCGTGACGAACCCTCTCGTTCGGCGCGGGACCGTGACGGGTTCGACTAGCCGGTTCCAGCGGGGCGAGCAAAAAAAGCCCGCGCCGGGGTTGCGCGGGTCGAGGTGGGTGGAGCTTCGATGCACTCGGAACATGCATAAGCCGGTCTGGTTGGCCTCCAGACACTTCAAGCCTAGGGTCTGCCCGGTCATGCTTCCAATGCATCATCGCCATTGGAGCGATAACGCGAAACAATCACACGCCACCTCGCCCGGCGGACCCGCACCCAGCGAGAACCTGGGCAGGATGGCATGGCTGCGCGGCGCCGGTCGCCGAGCGAGGTGGCTATTCGATGGCCTCGTAGGGCAGCCCGACGTAGTTCTCGGCGATGGTGGTCAGTCCCGCCCGGCTGGCGGTGTAGTAGCCGAGTTCGGCCTGCTGGATGCGTCGACCGAAATCCTCCTGATCGGAAAACCTGTGCAGGTTGGCGGTCATCCACCACGAAAAGCGCACCGCCTTCCAGACCCGCCGCAGGCAGATTTCCGAATAGCGCTCGATCAGCTCGACGCGCCCTTCCCGGTAGACCTCGAGCATGATCCGATAGAGCGTGCTGACGTCGCTGGCCGCCAGATTGAGCCCCTTGGCCCCGGTGGGCGGCACGATGTGCGCGGCATCGCCGACCAGAAACAACCGCCCGTAGCGCATCGGCTCGGCGACGAAGCTGCGCGATGCTCTTCTCGATCGAGGGGCCGGTGACCAGCCTGGCGGCCACGTCGTCGGGCAGGCGCGCCTTGAGCTCGGCCCAGAAGCGCGCGTCCGACCACGCCTCGAGCTGCTCGCCCTCGGGCACCTGCACGTAGTAGCGGCTGCGCCTCGCCGAACGCATGCTGCACAGCGCGAAGCCGCGTGCGTGGCTGGCATAGATCAGCTCGTCGGAGACCGGCGGCGTGTCGGAGAGCACGCCCAGCCAGCCGAACGGATAGGTGCGCTCGAAGGTCTTGAGCCGCTCGGCGGGGATGGTCTGCCGCGATACGCCATGGTAGCCGTCGCAGCCGGCGATGTAATCGCACGCCAGGGTCTGGCGCTGGCCGTCCTTGACGAAGGTGACATAGGGCGATTCGCCGTCGACGTCGTGAAGCTGCACGTCATCGGCCTGGTAGAGCGTCGTCGCCCCGGCTTCGCGGCGCGCCGCCATCAAGTCGCGGGTGAGTTCGGTCTGGCCGTAGACCATGACCGTCTTGCCACCGGTCAGTCCGGCGAGGTCGACGCGCACGCGGCGGTTCTCGAAAGCCAGCTCGAAGCCGCCATGCGTCAGCCCCTCGGCATCCATGCGCTCGCCGACACCGGCTTCGCGCAGCAGATCGACCATGCCCTGCTCGAGCACGCCGGCACGAATGCGGCTCAGCACGTACTCGCCGGAGCGGCGTTCTAAAATCACGTTGTCGATGCCGTGACGATGCAACAGCTGGCCCAGCAACAGCCCGGAGGGGCCGGCGCCGATGATCGCGACCTGCGTCTTCATGATGGGGACTCCTTCGTGCCGGCCGGGGCGAACGCCGCTGTTCGGCTCCGTCATCGGTCGGCTCGCTATCGATGAATGGTATTTTTCATCGAATCGCGACGGCGAATAAGGCAGAATTCGGACTAAAATCGAGACATTCGCAAGATCGCCCCCTGACTTTGGTCTAGCCCGACGGTGATATCCGCAGGAGCACAGCGCATGGCCGATTGGCCGCACGACATCGTTCCGGTCTTCCAGCTGTACGGCGAGACCGGCCACTGGCCGACCCCCGACCTGCTGCACTGCGAGTCGATCGCCGCACGCAGCCGCCTGCACGACTGGCACATCAAGCCGCACCGCCATGCCGATCTGCTGCACCTGCTGCATATCGAGGCCGGCCGGGTGCAGCTGCATCTCGAGGGCCGCGAACGCGATCTCCAGGGGCCGCTGCTGATCGTCGTGCCGGCCGTGGCGATTCACGGCTTCCGCTTCTCGAGCGACATCGACGGCCACATCATCAGCCTGGCCAAGCCGCTCGCCGCACACCTGCAGGCGCGTCTCGCAGCGCTCGGCGAAGTGCTCGCCCGACCCGCGCCCTATCCACTGGCCGAGCAGCCCGAGCAGGCCGTTATCGCCGAGCTGGTGACGCGCATCGACGACGAATACCGCCAGCCGGCCCAGGGCCGAGAGGCGCTGCTGCACGCCCTGGTCCAGGCGCTCGCCGTGCAACTTGCGCGGCGCGCCGAGCGGCGCCGGCCGCAACGCGTCATGGCCCACGACCGGGGCCAGGGCCACCTGCAACGTTTCCAGGCGCTGATCGAGGCACGTTACGCCGAGCAGCCGAGCATCGAGACGCTGGCCGGCGAACTCGGCGTAACCAGCGCGCATCTCAACACCCTGTGCCGGCGCCTGGCCGCACGCAGCGCCCTGCAACTGCTTCACGAGCGCTTGCTGCTCGAGGCCAAGCGCCAGCTCACCTACACCAACATGACCGTCGGCCAGATCGCCGATGGACTGGGGTTTTCCGAGCCGGGCTATTTTGCCCGCTTCTTCAAGCGCCACACCGGCCAGTCGCCCAAGACGTTTCGCCTGAGCCGCTGACGCCCCGGTGCAGGGCCCGACACGCAAGCGCCCCGCACGAGGCGGGGCGCTTGGCCGTATCGCGATACCCGCGCGTCAGAGCAGCTTGAGATACTTGGCGTGATAGCGCAGATGGTCGTCGATGAAACTGGCGATGAAGAAGTAGCTGTGGTCGTAACCGGGCTGGCGGCGCAGGGTCAGCGGATGGTTGTTGGTCCGACACACCGTCTCGAGACGTTCGGGCTTGAGCTGCTCGTCGAGGAAAGCGTCGGCCTCGCCCTGGTCGATGAACAACGGTTGCCGCGAGACGCCCTTGACCACCAGTTCGCAGGCATCGTACTGGCGCCAGTCGCCGCGCTCCTCGCCCAGGTAGTTCTTGAAGGCCTTCTGGCCCCATGGCGCATCCATCGGGTTGACCAACGGGGCGAACGCCGATACCGAGGCGAAGCGGCCCGGCTGGCGCAGCGCCAGCACCAGCGCGCCGTGGCCGCCCATCGAGTGGCCGCTGATCGCCTCGCGGCCGTTGAGCGGAAAGTGCTGGCGCGCCACCGACGGCAACTCGTCGTTGACGTAATCGTACATGCGATAGTGGCGTGACCAGGGTTCGCGCTTGGCGTTGAGATAGAAGCCCGCGCCGGAACCGAAGTCGTAGCTGTCGTGCTCGCCGGGCAGGTCGAGACCGCGCGGGCTGGTGTCGGGGCAGATGATCGCCATGCCCAGCTCGGCGGCGAGCCGCTGCGCGCCGGCCTTCTGCATGAAATTCTCGTCGTTGCAGGTCAGCCCCGACAGCCACCACAACACCGGCACCTTGCGCTCCTCGGCCTGTGGCGGCAGGTAGATCGAAAAGACCATCTCGCAGTCCAGGCTACGGGCATGGTGCCTGTAGCGTTTGAGCCAGCCGCCGAACGACTTGGTGGCGGAAACCAGCTCCAGCGATTCGGACATGCTCATGCAGCCTCCTTACTCAATAATGCAGCACACTGCGGATGCTCTTGCCTTCATGCAACAGCTCGAAGGCCGCGTTGATCTGCTCGAAGGGCATGTCATGAGTGACGAACTCGTCGATCTTGAGCTCGCCGTTCATGTAGCGCTCGACGTAGCCGGGCAGCTCGCTGCGGCCCTTGACGCCGCCGAACGCCGAGCCTTTCCAGACCCGCCCGGTGACCAGCTGGAACGGCCGCGTGGCGATCTCCTCACCGGCCCCGGCGACGCCGATGATGATCGATTCGCCCCAGCCCTTGTGGCAGCATTCCAGCGCCGAGCGCATGACGTTGACGTTGCCGATGCACTCGAAGGAATAGTCGACGCCGCCGTCGGTCAAGTCGACGATCACCTGCTGGATGGGATCCGAGTAGTCCTTGGGATTGACGAATTCGGTGGCGCCGAACTGGCGCGCCAGTTCGAACTTGTCCGGGTTGACGTCGATGGCGATGATGCGTCCGGCCCGGGCCATCTGCGCGCCTTGGATCACCGCCAGGCCGATGGCGCCGAGACCGAACACCGCGACGGTCGCTCCCGGCTCGACCTTGGCGGTGTTGAGCACCGCGCCAATGCCGGTGGTGACCCCGCAGCCGAGCAGGCAGATCTTGTCCAGCGGCGCCGCCTTGGAGACCTTGGCCAGCGACACCTCGGGCAGCACGGTATATTCCGAGAACGTCGAGCAGCCCATGTAGTGATGCAGCGGCTGACTACCCAGCGAAAAGCGCGAGGTGCCGTCGGGCATCAGCCCCTTGCCCTGGGTGGCGCGCACCGCGCTGCACAGGTTGGTCTTGCCCGACAGGCAGAACTTGCACTGGCCGCATTCGGCGGTATACAGCGGGATCACGTGATCCCCCGGCGCCAGGCCGGTGACGCCCTCGCCGACTTCCTCGACGACGCCGGCGCCCTCGTGGCCCAGCACCGAGGGAAACAGCCCCTCCGGATCCGCGCCTGACAGCGTATAGGCATCGGTATGGCAGACGCTGGTGGCGACGATGCGCACCAGCACTTCACCGGCCTTTGGCCCCTCCACGTCGATTTCGGTGAGTTCCAGCGGCTGACCGGCTCCCCAGGCAATGGCGGCGCGTGATTTCATCGATGATCCTCCTGATTCGGTCGGTTGGGCGTTACGAGCGGCGTAGCGGCCCCAGTCTGAACCTGCTCAGTCTAAGCGCTTCGCGGTCGCCGATAAACGCCATGGCCGTCGAGAAATTGTCGAGCAGCGACGCTGCAGCGCCGGCAAGCATCGCGGCCCTCGTCGAAGGGAGCGTCAGGCAGGCTGCGGCGCGCTATGGCGCACCGCGTGTCGAGGCCCATCCGGCACGCTGGCCCTTTGCTGGCCAGCGCAGGATCTCACTTGGGCACCGGCCCCTCGTCCCCGGAGTGGGCATTGCTCATGCGCATGGCCGCCTCGGTGCCATCGAAGAAGATCGGCCGCACGCTGTCGTTGAGATAACAGTCGTCGAACTCGGCGACCCGCGCCAGCGCCTCGGGATCGGGTAGCGTGACGTGGTGACGCTCGCGCAGCACCAGTCCCTGTTCGCGGAACGCAGAGAACGTCCGGCTGACGTGCACGGCACTCAGGCCCAGCGTGTCGGCCAGCTGCTCCTGGGACAATGGCAGGCGAAAATCACCGTCGCTCAGCGCGCCGGTCTGCAACAACCGCAGGTACATCTCGTAGATGAAATGGGCGAGTTTCTGGTGGGCGGTGCGCCGCGCAAGGTTGACCAATCGCTCGGTGAGCAACGCCTGCTGGCGGCTGGAGATCGCGAACAGGATCGCCGTCAAGGTGGTCGACTGGTTGAAGATGTCGAGCAGGCGGCGATGCGGGAAATGGCAGATCACGCCGTCGTCGATCATCGCTACGCCGGCCAGGCGCTGGGAAAAGGCGAATTCGCGCAAGCCGATGATGTCGCCGGGCAGATAGATCTCCAGGATCTGCCGGCTGCCGTCGCCGAGATTACGGTAGGAATAGGCCCAGCCACGGCTCAGGGTGCAGAACTCGCTGGCGGGGTCTTCCTCTTGCCACAGGACGCTGCCGGCCTTCACGTGCCCCGGGCTCTCTTCGAGACGCAGCAATAGCTTCTTGTCATCGTCCGACAAGCGACAGAAATGATTGAAGTGACGAATGATGCAACTGTCCTGAAGGTTCATTCGGCGGGGTCTCCGGTTGGCTCGCTTCAGCGTCTTGCGTTATGTCCATGAAATGGTGCTCGGCTACTGCTGTTGCAAGGGATGACTTGCGCGGCACAGCTGCGCAAGGATGGCGCATTGCCCTTTTTTCTTCCGATAACCCAGGTTAATCAAGCCTCTCGACAACTGCCAGAAGTTGTTCTATACCCATTCCTTCCTGCCGGCCGGCGCTTCACTGGCCGTCGCCGGGCGCGGCACCCCGGAAATCGACGTCAATTGCTCCTCGATCCAGGCCTCGACCTCGATCAGCACCGCTTCCGGCGTGCGCCCTTGGGTAGCGATCGGCGCACCGACCACCACGTTCAGGGGCCCTGGATTCTTGACCCAATGCCGCCCGGGCCAGCGCTCGCCGGCATTGTGCGCCACCGGCAGCACCGGCACGCCGGCCCGACAGGCGATCACCGCGCCGCTCTTGTTGTAACGCCGCCGCTGGCCCGGCTCGACCCGCGTGCCTTCGGGAAAGATCAGCACCGACAAGCCTTCGCGCAAGCGCTGCGGACCCTGCGAGAGGACCTGTTTCATGGCCCGCGCCGGGCGCGAGCGATCCAGCGCGATCGGGTGCAATAGCCGCAGCGCCCAGCCGAACAGCGGCAGATTGAGCAGCTCCTGCTTGAGCACGGTGCATACCGGCGGCTTGAGTATCTGCAGGAACAGCGTCTCCCACTCGCATTGATGATTGGCGAGTATCACCACCGGCCCCGCCGGCACGTTGTCGCGCCCGCGCACCGTGTAACGCACGCCACAGACCCGCGCGAACCAGCCGACGATGAAGTGATTATAGAGATTGAGCAGCCGATAGCGGCCGGCCAGCGGCAACAGCGGCGTGATCGGCAGACACAGCAGACCGAATACCAGGATGGCCAGGAAATAGCCGACATAGAAGATCGCGCTGCGAATCGCGTTCATGGCGCCTCCTGAGCCTGATAGGCCTGGCACCAGGTGTCCAGCATGCGGCCCAGCTCGAGCCGCCAGGGTTTCTGGTGGACGCCGAAGGCATCCAGCACGCGCCGGCAGTTGAGCACCCGTCTCAGCGGTTGATCGTGGTGATGGTTGAGCGCCTTCAGCTCGCCGAGCGTCACCTGCTTGCCGAGCCCCTCGAGACGCGTCGCCAATTGGGTGCGCACCACCGAGGCAAAGGTATAGCCGCTGACCGGCTCGATTCCGGCCAGATGATAGGCGCCCCAGGCATTGGCGCCGCAGCCCTGCTGCTGAAGCATGCCGATCAGGGCCAGCGCCACGCAGTCCACCGATGTCGGGCAGAAGATGATGTCTTCGGCGACCCGGACTTGGCGGCCGGCCATCAGCGTATCGATCAACTCGGTCAGCCAGGCCCCGGCGCCTTCGAGGGCGAACAGCGGCCCCAGGCGCACGATAAGGTGGCGGGCGTGTTGCTCGCGCACCCGGTTGCCGGTCACGATCAGCCGACGCAGGTTCTCGTCGCGAGGCGAGGGAATCACGTGCTCGTCGATCGGCGTGTCGGCGCCGTCTTCGTAGAGCTGGTCGGACACGCACCAGACCAGCGGCATATCGTTGCGCTGGCAACACTCCAGCGCCCCCTCCACCGCTTCCGCATGGGCCATGACCGCCGATGGATCGGCATCGCTCGGCTGTACCAGCGGCGGGATCAGCACGGCATCCGGTGCCACTTCAGCGAGCCGCTCAGGGTCGAGGGCCAACCCTTCCTCGATGATCAGCTCGGTGTCCCCCCGCCGGTTGGCCTCGCGTGCCAGCGCCAGGCTCAAGCAGTGGGGGGCGTCCAGAATCAACAACTTCACGGCGCTTCCCTTGTAAAATTGGCTTCGCGTTCAACGACGCGGCGTGCAGCGCGACTCAGCCCGGCAAACGGTGTCCATACTTAGCACTTCCGCCGAAAGCTGTCATCCGCGTGCGTTCTCATCGCGGCTCGCTTGCGGCACTCTAGTCGAACGCGCCTGTAGCGTTTTCGACGAGGAGCCCATGACCACACAACCGCAAAATCTCTGGAACGCCCGCACCCGGCTCGGCGAAGGGCCCTTATGGTCCAGCGAGTACCGCTGCCTGCTGTTCGTCGACATCCTCGCCAGCCGCCTGCTGAGCTATACCCCGGACAGCGGCGAAACGCGCAGCTGGCCGCTCGAGGAGGCCTGCTGCTGGCTGGCGCCGCATGCCGGTGGCGGGCTCGTCGCCGGGTTACGCTCGCGCCTCGTGCATCTCACTCTGGACGGCGGTTCGCCGCGTATCCTGGAGACCCTCGCCGAACCGGTCGCCGACACCCCCGGCCATCGTCTCAACGACGGCAAGGCCGACCCCCGGGGTCGGCTCTGGTTCGGCAGCATGGACAATCGGGAGCAGGCGGCCAGCGGCCGACTGTTGCGCTTCGACAAGCGCGGCCTGCACGAGATGGACCGCCCCTACACGGTGACCAACGGTCCGGCGATCAGCGCCGATGGCGGCACGCTCTACCACACCGATAGCCCGGCGCGGGCGATCCATGCCTTCGATCTGGCCGACGACGGCACGCTCGCCAACAAGCGACTACACATCCGCTTCAGCGAGGAGGACGGCTTCCCCGACGGCATGACGCTGGACGCCGAAGGCGGCCTGTGGGTCGCCCACTGGGATGGCGCCCGGGTGACCCGCTTCCTGGCCGACGGCCGCCGCGACCGGGAGGTTCGCCTGCCGGTCTCGCGCGTTACCTGCTGCACCTTCGGCGGCGACGATCTCGCCACGCTGTATATTACCACCGCCGCCGAGGGCTGTGATGCACAAAGCCAGGCCGGCGCCCTGTTCAGCGTGCGCCCGGGCATTCACGGCCTTTCGCCGTGTGCCTATCGGCCGTGATCGGCTGCGTGCGCTGGCGATGCCCATCGCATCGGCCGAGACGAACACTGGGCAAGCGCTCGTGCAGCGCGCACCTTACGTCGTGGAGCGCTGTCCCGCCAGGTCGGGATAGTTACATGAAGACATTCTGATAAAAATAAACCTACGTTATCGCGCCGTTCCACTGAGCATGGTTTCTTTGCGTTTTCAAGATCTTGTCGCTGGAGACGTGCGTGCGGAACGCAACCAACCCCATGTTGAAGCGCTTGAGCGCCCTGGTTTCGCTGACAGATGGCGAGATCGAACTACTCGAAGGCCTGACCTTCGAGATGCGCAAGGTCACCGCTGGCGAGTGGCTATGGCATGAAGGCGACAGCGCCGACTCGCTGCTGGTCATCAGCGAGGGCTGGGGTTGTTCGGCGCGCTATCTGAGCGACGGTAGCCGGCAATTGTTCGCCACCTACCTGCCGGGCGATATTCTGGGAATCTTCGAGTTGTTGAGCGGAATACGCCGCAACGACGTGTCGATGCTCACCGATGGTCGAGTCTGCGAGTATTCGTATTCGAGCATCTTCACCCTGCTGAACGCTTCGAATAGCGTGCGCTCGGCGCTGTTCGTGATCGCCAATCAGCATCAGGCCATGCTCGCCGAACGGCTGGTCAGCGTGGCGCGCCGCAATGCCCGCGAGAGTCTGGCGCACTTTCTCTGCGAATGCCGTGCACGCCTGCTGGAGTTCCTTCCCGACGATGTCGATGGCTTTCAGCTACCACTCTCGCAGCAGGATCTTGCCGATGCGCTCGGCATGAGCACGGTGCACATAAGCCGCACCTTCTCGGCATTGGCCTGCCAAGGACTGGTAAGGCGCCAGCATTTCCATATAGTGATCCTCGACCCGCAGCGCCTGGCCGAGATGGCCGATTTCGACGATCACTACCTGAACTGTGACAAGCGGATCCTGACCATCAACAAGCCGATTTCGCTTCCTGAACCAGTCGCCACAGAATGGCTGGCCTCATTGAAGCAAGACTCCAAGAGCCGCCCTTCTGCCGAAGGCGACGAACCGACGGCATCCAGCTAGCCGGAATCAACACGGCACTTCGCTGTAGCGACACGATAAGCCAGCAATTAGCCAACGAACGGGCTCATCGCTCATGGCCGAGTGCCCGCCAGACGAGCATATCAGCGAACGGCGGACCGGTTTCTTCGAGTGTCGGCAGCATGAAGCGCTCGCCATGACAGACGTTGCAACACAATTCCAGCGTGACTTTCAACATCGACGATCCCTTCCTTTCTAAGCGTCGCGGTCGCGTTCAGGCCGCTTCGGCGGTCCTCTTCCAGCAGGTGCTGGCGGCGTTCGCCCGAACGGGCCGGCCTGACGGCTCCACGTTCCTTGCAGTTACCCGATCAATGAGTATCGTCTGGCTATATGCTAGCCTTGCGTACCTACCACCCCATGTACAACATGCGTATAGTAATTTGCTGTTTCTTGCTCCGTTGACACTTACCGAACCCTGCTGATCACCTTGAAACCGACCATGCGTGACCGCTGGCCGCAGACTCCAGACAGGGTAGCGAAGGACGGTGAAGTTTGCCGGGCTCTTCATCGAGCCGGCTGCGACTGACAGGAACTTTCAGCGACACCGCTGGGCGACAACCAACCGGCAGGCCAGTGCCGCCGTTACATGGAGGTTTAACGTGCCGAAATCGCGCAATATCCCTTGGCTGGGCCACTGGCTGGGGCTGGTCTTGATGATGCTCTTCACCCTGCCGGCATTCGCTCAGGACGCCTCCACGTCTTCGAACGTCGCGCCACCGGAACAGTCGGGGCCAGCCTACGCCACACTCGCCGACCTGCTCGAGAACGAGACTTCACGGCAGCGCTTGATCGAGGAGTTACGCTCACTGGCCGAGACGACTACGCCCGGCAAGCGTGCGCTCCCTGCCGAGGCCCCCAGCGCCGGGGCCGTGGCCGAGCAGGCGCCCAGCGACCAGCGCCCCGAGCAGGTCTCTCTGGCGCGGCGCCTGGCGGTAATGACCAGCAGCATCGCCGGCGATATCGGCGGCCAGTTCGCAGCCCTGACAGCCGCTCTAGGCGGGCTATTCGCCCCCCAGGCCAATGCCGGCCCGGGCATCGACACCGCCGCCGTGCTCAACGCGACCATCAACCTGGGCCTGGTGATCATCGCCACCTTCGTGGCGTTCTTTATCTTGCGGCGCCTGGGTCACCCGCTCTTCTCGCGCATCAGCCAGTGGTCTCGCGCCGGCGAAGGGCGCAGCGCGCTGCTGCGCTTGATCGGCGCCGTGGCGATTGCCGCGCTGATTGACGTGCTCATCGTCGTGCTGGCCTATGTCGGCGGTAATCTGATTGCCACGTTCGCCATCGGCGCTAGCGGTAGCCTGTCGACCCAAGCCTCGCTGTTTCTCAACGCCTTCTTGATCATCGAGCTTATCAAGGCGACGATTCGCATGCTGTTCTCCTCGCACTATCAGGGCCTGCGCCTGGTACCCATCGCCGCCGACGAAGCGCGACGCTGGAACCGCTGGCTGGCCACGCTCACCGGCCTCGTCGGCTACGGCATGCTGGTGCTGGTGCCGATCGTCAATTTCAACTTGTCTGCGGCGCTGGGCCAGGGAATCGGCCTGGTCATCATGC
Organism: Halomonas sp. IOP_31; assembly: GCF_021151495.1. Lineage (NCBI taxonomy): Bacteria > Pseudomonadati > Pseudomonadota > Gammaproteobacteria > Oceanospirillales > Halomonadaceae > Halomonas > Halomonas sp. IOP_31. The sequence goes on from NZ_JAIRBP010000038.1 coordinate 22,557, forward strand.
TGCTGGCATTCATCTACGCCACGCTGATGGTGCTCAAGAACCGCACCAAGGTACGTGCCGCCCTCGAGGCCAAGGCCGAGCAGGCCACCATGGGTCCCAGCCGGGTGGCCCTGCGGCTGCTTGGCAAGCTCTGGCATCTGCTGGCCATCGGCTACTTCCTGATCGTGCTGCTGGTCAGCATCGTGCGTCCCGAAGACGCCCTGCCGAGCGTTGCCGCGGCAACGCTGCAGACGCTGATCATAGCCGGGCTGGGCCTGCTGCTGTCGGGCGTGCTCACTCAATTGATCGGCCGGCGCATCACGCTCTCCGACGATCTGCGACGCAAGCTGCCCAAATTGGAGACGCGGCTCAACGCCTACATTCCCACCTTTCTCAAGGTAATCCGCGCGATCATTCTGATCGCCGTGACACTGCTGGTACTCAACGCCTGGGGCGTCTTCGACCTGGCCGCCTGGTATGCCACCGAGGCCGGCCGCGGCACGGTCAGCAAGTTGATCAACGTGATCATCATCCTGGCGGTCGCCTGTGTTCTGTGGGTCGCCCTGGCCAGTCTCATCGAGCACCGGCTCAACCCGGAGACCGGCACCGGCGAGCCGACCGCCCGCGCCAGGACGCTGCTCAGCCTGTTTCGCAATGCTCTGGCGATCGCCCTGATCACGCTGACCGCAATGATCGTGCTGGCCGAGATCGGCATCAACATCGGCCCGCTGATCGCTGGCGCCGGGGTGCTGGGCCTGGCGATCGGTTTCGGTGCCCAGAAGCTGGTTCAGGACATCATCACCGGGGTGTTCATTCAGGTAGAGAACGCCATGAATACCGGCGATGTGGTCACCGTCGGCGGTATCACCGGCACCGCCGAGCGGCTGAGCATCCGCTCGGTGGGCATCCGCGATCTGGCCGGCACCTACCACATCGTGCCGTTCTCCAGTGTCGATACCGTCTCCAACTACATGCGTGAATTCGGCAACCATGTCGGCGAGTACGGCATCGCCTATCGCGAGAGCATCGACGACGCCATCGCCCAGTTGGAGCTCGCCTTCGAGGATCTCAAGGCCAGCGAGGGACACGGCAACAAGCTGCTGGCGCCGCTGACCGTGGCCGGCGTGGTGGCGCTGGCCAACAGCTCGGTCAACATCCGCGTGGTGATCAAGACCACGCCGGGCGCTCAGTGGGAAGTGGGGCGTGCCTACAATCGCCTGGTCAAGCTGCGCTTCGACGCCGCGGGTATCGAGATTCCGTTTCCGCACACCACGTTATATTTCGGCGAAGACAAGGAGGGCGGCGCACCGCCGGCCAATATCCGTCTGGTCGAGGAACGCCGCCAGGCCGTGGATGCCCGCCCCGAAGCGGATAATTCCGGCGACAATGCAGCGCCGCCGGTCTATCAGGTCAGCGACCCGTCTCACCGCAAGCCCGATAGCGACGACGTCGACGAGCCACAGGAACGCTGACGCCGGAGCGATCACCCAGGCCCCGGCGCCGAAGCCATTGCCTTAGCCTTCGCGGCGCGGGATCGCGCATAAATTCGCCCCGCTTAGGCGGGGCGATCTCGTTGAACCATCCATTAAATGGGGGCGCGCTGTAAGGCACGGTGACGCCCCAACCAACGTCGGCCACGTCCTCGGGCCCGGCCGCTGACTGAGGTTCCAAGCTCCCCCGGCTTTGCCAGGGTCGGCTCAGCCAGCGGCGGGATCGGCGTCCTCTTTGCGATGTCGATCATCGAGGCCTTCTATGTCCGAGTGGTTCATGCGGGCAACTTCATTCTCGGCGGCCTCGCGGCTAGCGAATACGCCGATGGTGGCACCAGTGTCGCTGTCGTAGACCTCGTATTCGGAGGCCTCGGCATCTTCATTCCGGGAGTCTGGCAGTTTGCGCCAGGTGATGGTCTTCTTGAGCATCGCGAATTGCCTCCTTGGCGGGATGTCGCTCGAGTGTGGCACAGGGAGGGCCGTGTATCGAAGCGCCAGCGGCTCTGAATGCCGTCTGCCCCGCGCCCTGCGCATGGCTTTCCTGGTTACGTGGCACAGGAGTCGGGCACTCTGCGAGTGTGATACAAGGGCTCGCCTTTACAACGGCATTTTTCATCTCGACGATCTACAGGCCAGGCTGCCAAACTCTGAACTGACGTTTATGCTGCACGTCTTGCTAAGGACAGTAAGAAATGGAAAATGATCGCTCATTACATATCTGCCGCCATTGTTGGACGCTCGTATATATCCAGCATGCGCTGGATGCCATGCCACCTGCTTGTCCGCAATGCCACCGCCATGAATATGCGCCTGTCGTCAGTTCCGCTACCGGCCGTACACCCAAGGCCCTTGGGCATCTCCTGATTGCCGGGATGCGCCAAGACTTGTCGGCGTAGGAGTGGCTGGGTATGTTGTGAGTGACATTCAACCCAGTGAACCGGGAGTGGCAGCATCGAAACCCTGAGTAAGGCCGCACTTGTTACCGGCGGAGCGACCCGCATCGGTCGTTTCCTTGCGCTGCACCTGGCGCAGCAAGGCTATGATATTGCGTTGCACTACCGTCACTCCAGCGAGCAGGCGATACAGGTAGCCCAAGCGATTCGCGACATGGGCCGGGGCTGTGAGTGCCTGCCCTGCGATTTCCATCTGGGCGATGTCGAGGCGCTCATCCCGCGCGCCAAGGCGCGTTTTCCCAAGCTCTGCGTCCTGGTCAACAGCGCGTCGGCCTATGCGGCAGCGGCCATTGCCGAAACGCCCAGATCGCTGCTGGAGGAGCAATTCGCGGTCAATCTCTTCGCCCCCTTCCGACTGACACGCAGCTTTGCCAGCGAGATCGGCGAGGGTGATATCGTCAACATCCTGGATAACAAGATCGCATTCAATCAGCCAGCCTATGCGGCCTATCTGCTCGCCAAGAAAAGCCTCGGCGAGCTGACCCGCATGGCGGCCCTGGAGTTCGCGCCACGCATTCGCGTCAACGCCATTGCACCCGGCGTGGTGCTACCGGCCTCGGTGCGTAGCGACGACTACCTGGCCTGGCGTCATGGCGGCATTCCGCTGGCGCGCCAGGGCGAGCTGGACGAACTGGGTCAAGCGCTCGACTATCTGCTGAAGAATCGCTTCGTCGCCGGGCAGACGCTGTTCGTCGACGGAGGGGAATCGCTCAAGCGTGAGGGGCGTCACTCCGAGAATTACCCCGGCGATCGTTGAGACGCGGCCATGCCGCTGCGTAAACGCTAAAAGCCGACGGCAAATGAGGATTGCCATCGGCTAGTGCCAACAAGCAGGTCAGGCCTTCTTGCCTCCTTCCTGACGCGTGGCCTTGGAGCCCTTGGGGCGCACGTAGAGTACCAGCGCATGATCGACGAGTTCGTAACCGTGCTCTTCGGCAATCTCATGCTGGAGCCGTTCGATGCCATCGTCGAAGAATTCGACGATCTTGCCGCTTTCCAGGCAGACCATGTGATCGTGATGTTCCTCTTGGGAAACCTCGAACAGGGCGTGGCCGCCATCGAAGTGATGACGAATGACCAAGCCAGCAGCTTCGAACTGAGTCAGCACGCGATACACGGTAGCCAGACCGACATCTTCACCGGCATCCAGCAATGCCTTGTAGACGTCCTCGGCGCTGAGATGGGTCTCCATGTTTCGAGACTTCTCTAGAATTTGCAGGATCTTGACGCGAGGAAGCGTGACTTTCAGCCCTGCCCGGCGCAATTCATGGTTCTGGTCGGCCATGGTTACTCTTCGCAGTATCGTGGTGGGTCGGTTATGATCGACCAAAGCAACGATAGTGAAGAACGGGGCCAAATGCAAAACCTGATCAAAATAGTCATCTTCTCCCTGGTGCTGGTACTCGTCAGCGGTTGTAGCTACCTAAGCGTCTACAAGCGCGACTTGCCCCAAGGCAACCTGATCACCCAAGACATGCTGGCGCAGCTCGAACTCGGCATGAGCCGTGAGCAGGTACAGTATGTAATGGGCAGTCCGCTGCTCGAAGCACCCTTCAATGGCAACCAGTGGGATTACGTGTTCCGTCTGGACGAAGCTTACGGCGGTGTCATCTACAAACGCCTGACGCTGACTTTCGACAATGATCGTCTGGTCGACATTCAGACCTTTGGCGATCTCGACACCAACGTCGATCTCAAGCCGGAGAGTGGGCCTGGCCCGGCAATGCAGGACAATGCGTTGCCGGAGGGCGTGATCGACGCGACACCCAGTCGTACTACGTTTCAAGATGAGCCGATCGAGTAATCGCCCAACGGCCGAGCGATTACGGGGCCCGGCTATTGACCCGCCGAACGATCGGCGCGTCGCCGCCGGGCCTGCTTGGGATCGATGAGCAACGGGCGATATACCTCGACTCGATCGCCGGGTTGCAGGGCATGTAAATGGGGGGCGCGCAGGACCTTGCCGTAGATGCCCAGCGGCGCCTGCGCAAAAGCCGATTCCGGCAACTCGGGAAAGAAGCGACCAAGGTCCGCCTTATGAACGGCCTCACGTGCCGTCGTGCCTGTGGCCAGCGTCAGGGCAACGACCTTCTGTCGCTGGGGGAGCGCGAAAGCCACCTCGATGTCGATCATTTCAGCTTCTTCGCATGCCTCAGTAGCGACCATAGACATCATCGGCACGTCGCGTGAAAGAATCCACCAGCTGGCTGGCGACCTGGCTGAACAGCTTGCCGAACGCCATACCGAGTATGCGATTGGAGAACTCGAAGTTCATTTCCAGGGATACCTTGCAGGTATTCTCGCCCATCGGCGTGAACAGCCACTGGCCCTGCAGACGCTTGAACGGGCCGCTGACCAGCGAAAGTTCGATGCGCTCGGGCGGACAGAGATCGTTGCGTGTGGTGAAGCTCTGCTCGACGCCGGCCTTGGCCAGCGTCAGTTCGCCGATCAGGTGATCTTCGTCACGCTCGATGAGTCGGGTACGCCGACAGCCCGGCAGAAATTCGGGGTAGCGTTCGAAATCGTTGACCAGATCGAACATGGCCTGGGCGGAATGTCGCACCAATGCGGACCGATTGACCGTGGGCATGTACCTCTCCGCTGACTTCCCTGTGACTGGAGCGTATCATGGCTATTTATATCGCCAAGCCCTTGAAGGATATCATGCCTCACTCCATATGGGGCCTACCGGGCGTCACCGCATAGCGACATACGAGGATCCATGGGCAAGAAGAAAGCCGACAAGGCGGGCAGCAGCGCCATTGCCCTCAACAAGAAGGCGCGCTTCGAATACCACATCGAGGAAACCTTCGAGGCGGGTCTGGCGCTGGCGGGCTGGGAAGTAAAGAGCCTGCGAGCGGGCAAGGCCCAGCTGACCGATACCTACATTCTGGTCAAGAATGGCGAAGCCTGGTTGCTGGGCAGCCATTTCATGCCGCTCAACACAACCAGCACCCATGTGCTGGCCGACCCGACGCGCACCCGCAAGTTGCTGTTGCACCGCAAGGAGATCGCCAAGATATTCTCGCGCACCCAGGACAAGGGTCATACCTGTGTGCCGCTCAAGCTGTACTGGAAGAAGAACCTGGTGAAGTGCGAATTGGCGCTCGTCACCGGGAAGAAACAGCACGACAAGCGTGCCACGGAGAAGGAGCGCGACTGGAACCGTCAAAAGGCGCGCATCATGCGCGACAGCAGGTGAGGGAAGTAGCGATGCGGGTTTTACCTGAGCAAAACGCTCTGGTATAATCTGCCACGTCATGGGGGCGACATGGCTTCGACGCTGGTGACAACCCCTGAGGTGCATGCCGAGAGCGTGATGTATCTCGTAAATCCAACATCACGATTAAATAGTCGCAAACGACGAAAACTACGCTCAGGGCGCGCTGGCAGCTTAAAAACTGCTGGTGTTAGCCTGGCCCCGAAGCGATGTGCCCATTCATCGTGGACGGGAGACGAGCGCAAAGTAATGGGATCGCGATTGGCGGCGCCTTCACGTCAATCGTCAAACTTAAGAAGGCTCGCGTTGCTGGATCCTGCCCGTCGGAGTCAGCAACGCTAAAACAAAAGACGGAACTAAGCATGTAGAGCCAATGGGCGAGTGCCGGCGGACGGGGGTTCAATTCCCCCCGCCTCCACCAAACAAGGGTTTCAGGACATCCCAAAACATCCTAGAAACCGCACTAGAAAGGGCCTCCGGGCCCTTTTTTAGGGTTCTTCGCAGATCAGCGTGAAACAGGCAGGGTTTGCGGTGAAGGCAGGATAGAAAAACGGCGGTAAATCCGAGTAAGCTGATATTCGCCAAAAAGTCAGCTACTGGATACCGCCGTTACCCTGGATGCTACCCCGCTCAACCTGTTCTGGAAAGGCTTCACCGTCGCCCACCACGAGTTTCTGGATGCCCAGACGCTGCGGCTCCAGCTGGAGCCTGATGACCGGGTGCCGCCCGTCTGCAGCGGCTGCGACCACGCCTGCTTCCTCGTGCATGACGTGCACCGCCGTCGCGTCCGGGAGGCGCCGTTGCTGATCTTCCGGGTGGAGCTCGACGTCCCGGTGCGACGCTTGCGCTGCCCGGTCTGTGGCCCGACACACGAGCGCATCGACTGGTTACCCGGGCGCTCGCCGGTCACCACCACGCTGCGCCAGTGGGTGGAGCGTCTGGCCACGTTGCTGCCGATTCGGCATGTCGCGGACCTGGTCGGCTTGCACTGGCATACCGTCAAGACCCTCGACAAGCAGCGCCTGCAACGCGACCTGCCGGCACCGGACCCAACACGGTTGCGGCGGTTGATGATGGACGCGTTCGCTCTGCACAAGGGGCACCGCTACGCCACCGTGGTCGCCTGCACCGATACCCAGCAGGGGGTATGGGTCGGTGAGGGCCGCTCCCGTGAGGCCATCCGCCCGTTCTTCGCGTGGTTGGGGGATGCCCGGGAGCAGATCGAAGCCGTCGCCATGGACATGAACTCGGCCTTCGATCTCGAGGTGAAGGCCCAATGCCCCAACGCCGAGGTGGTCTACGACCGCTTCCATGTGGTGGCCAAGTACGGGCGCGAGGTGATGGATCGGGTGCGCGTCGATCAGGCCAACCAACGGCGCGACGACAAGGCGGCCCGCAGGGTCATCAAGGGCAGTCGCTGGCTGCTGCTGCGCAATGCCGACAACCTCAAGCCCGAGCAGGCGGTGAAGCTCGAGGAATTGCTGGCGGCCAATGCCTCACTGACCACGGCGTATCTGCTCACGGATCAGCTCAAGACCCTGTGGTTTGCCGACGACGAAGCCACCGCCCGAAGTGCCTGGCAGGAGTGGGCAGGGATGGCCCTGAGCAGTGGTATTGACGCCCTGGTACGCTTCACCAGGAAGCTGGAGCCTTATCTGGAGGGGATCATCTCCAGCGCTCGACACCGGCTGAACACCAGCGTGCTGGAGGGCATGAACAACCGGATCAAGGTCATCAAACGGATGGCTTACGGGTACCGCGACACGGCGTACTTCTTCCTGAAGATCCGTGCCGCGTTTCCCGGCAAAGTGCGATGAACCAAAATTAAAGGGGTAGATCGATTTTATTTTGATCAATGTAAATGGGGCAGGTTGATTTGTTTTTAACCAAGCAGCCTGATTTAAAATCTATCTGACCCCTTTCGGTTCATTGCCTCCCGTTCTCCGCCTAGCCCCTAAACCTGCGCGTAGCCCCCATCAACGAACACCTCGCTTCCCGTCATAAAGCTGCTGTCGTCGGATGCCAGGAATGCCACCGCGCCTGCGGTTTCCTTGGGATCGCCCAGACGCTCAAGCGGTACGGTCCGTTTCATCTCGCTCAGGGCTTCGGATGGGAGCAGTTCCATCAGCTTGTCTGTTTGGGTCGGGCCTGGAGACATGACGTTCACGCGAATACCGGTGCCTCTGAGATCATGGGCCCAACTGCGCACCAAGTTTCGGATAGCCGCCTTGGAGGCGCTGTAGATGCTCATCGCGGGCGTGCCCATGCTGCCGACCGTGGACCCGGTGAGGATGATGGAGCCGCCGTTCTTCATCAGGGGCAGGGCCTTCTGGACGGTGAAGAGGGTGCCTTTGACGTTGATGTCGAAGATGTAGTCGTAGTGCTCTTCGGTGATCTCTCTCAGGCTGGCGAATTCGCCGACGCCCGCGTTGGCCACCAGGACGTCCAGGTGCCCTTTTTCTTTCTGGATCGTTTCGAAGACGTGGTCGAGATCCTCCAGCTTCGTCACATCCGCCTGGACGGCCCGGGCGTTGGAGCCCAGTGCCTCAGCCGCGTTGTCGAGGACGTCCTGACGCCGTCCGGTAATGAAGACGAAGGCGCCTTCTTCGATAAGGCGTTGGGCCGAGGCCAGCCCGATGCCGCTGGCTCCGCCTGTGATCAATGCGATTTTACCGTTTAGCCGACTCATGGTTGGGTCTCCGTGTGTGTTGACTCGATTCGCTTTCACGATATATAAACCACTTACAAATGTTCAAGTATGCACCTTTTGGTAAGTACCCGTTATGGCGAAAGAAAACTCAGAAACCCCACGTTTCATTTGCGGCCTGGATGCGACGCTGCACGTGATCGCCGGGAAGTGGAAGCCTTTGATTTTGTTCTTTTTAAACAGGGGCCCGGCGCGTTACGGCGAGCTCAAGCGACGCGTGCGGGGCGTGAGCGACAAAATGCTGATCCAGCAGTTGAAGGAGCTGGAGTGCGACGGCATCGTCCGGCGAACCGACTATGGGGAGATACCGCTGCGCGTCGACTACTCGCTGACGCCCTTCGGGGCGAGTTTGGTGCAGGCCATGGAGCCGCTTTGCGGCTGGGGCGAAGAGCACGAAGAAGACATTGCCGAGGCGATGGGTCGACGGAAAACCAGCCAGTAGGAAGCGAGGTGACGGCGGATCGCCGTCCCGGTGCCGATCGGCCGGAGCCGGCCAACAAGCTGTCGCCTGAGGAGCGAGAGGCGATCGTGGCGCTGTGCAACGCCCCGGAGTATCGGAGTCGCCCTCCGGCCTTCATCGTGGCCGATCAGGCGGACAAGGGCCGCTACCTGGCCTCTGAGTCGACGATGTACCGAGTCCTTCATGAATATGATCAGCAACATCACCGGGGCCGACAGCAGACCCCTCAGCGTAAGCGCCCACCAACCACTCACCAAGCTACGGCGCCGAACCGGCTTTGGTGCTGGGATATCGTGCGCCACGAGGCGCTTTGGAAACGTGCAGTGATGAAAGAGCACTGCCGTTGGTCTGTCGCAGCAGGCCGATAGAAGCTGAGGGCAGCTCGACCTCCGGTACGGGAGCAAGAGCGGCAAG
>NZ_JAIRBP010000039.1:0-27877 GCF_021151495.1 Halomonas sp. IOP_31
ACCCCGCCTCGCGGCGACGCAGTTACCTTCGACTACGGGGCCATGGCTTACCCCGACTCGGACTTCCACCGAGTTGTGTGCACGCCTTCACGGGCGCACTGGGAGGGAACTTGTTCCCGATGGATTTCACCCCCCAAACCAGCCCCAAGCCTGGGCAAGCGCTTACTCCTCCTCGTCGCGGCGTGGCGGCTCGAGATTGAGGAAGGTGCGCCGGTAGTGACGCAGCTCGTCGACCGACTCGCGAATGTCGTCGAGCGCCTGGTGGGTGTTGCGCTTCTCGAAGCCCTTGAGCGCCGCGGGGTTCCAGCGCTTGGCGAGCTCCTTGAGCGTCGAGACGTCGAGATTGCGGTAATGGAAGAACGCCAGCAGTTCGGGCATCTCGCGCTCGAGAAAGCGCCGGTCCTGATGGACGCTGTTGCCGCACACCGGCGATGAATTGGGGGTCACGTACGCCTTGAGAAACGCCAGCGTGCGGCGCTCGGCCTCGGCGGTATCGACGCTGCTGGCCTTGACCCGCGCGGTCAGCCCCGACTCGCCATGGGTCTTGGTGTTCCACTCGTCCATCGCCGCCAGCAGCTCGTCCGATTGCTTGACCGCCAGCACCGGGCCTTCGGCCATCGGGTTGAGCTCGTTGTCGGTGATCAGCGTCGCCACCTCGATGATCCGCTCCTTGTCGGGGTCCAGGCCGGTCATCTCGAGATCGATCCAGACCAGCAGATCGTTGCGGGGGGCGGCTTGCGCGGGCATCGAAGGCTCCTTTCGTACGTAGTGGCTTGACCCGCCGGCATCCCGCCCATGGTTAACAATGGGTCGGACAGCCGCGGCCAGGCTGGTTACAATGAAGCCATTGTACGCCCAGCCGAGGTCGCATGAGCAAACGCAAGCTGTCGCGCCAGCAGCGCTGGCGCATCGAGAAGATCCAGGCCGAACGTCAGGCGCGGGCCACCAAGCACGACGTCCACCAGAACGACGCACTGGAGAGCGGCGAATACGGTCGGGAGAAGCCCGGGCGGGTGATCGCCCACTTCGGGCGCAGCCTGGATGTCGGCGGCGCCGACGACGACGCGCTGCACCGCTGCCACCTGCGCGCCAATCTCGACAGCCTGGTCACCGGCGATCGCGTGGTGTGGCGCGAGGCCAGCGACGCCAGCGGCGTGGTGGTGGCCCGCGACGCCCGCGACAACGTCCTCGAGCGCCCCGACGCGCGCGGCCAGCTCAAACCGGTGGCCGCCAACATCGATCAGATCCTGATCGTCTTCGCCGTCGAACCCGCGCCCTTCGCCAATCTTATCGACCGTTACCTGGTCGCCGCCGAGGCCACCGGCATCGAGCCGGTGCTGGTGCTCAACAAGATCGACCTGCTACCCGCCGACGGCGGCGAGCTCAGAGGCCTGCTGGCGCGCTACGAAGCGCTGGGCTACGCGGTGATCGAGGCTAGCACGCGCCGCGACGGCGGGCTGGACACACTGCACGAACGGCTCACCGGGCGTACCTCGGTGTTTGTCGGCCAGAGCGGGGTCGGCAAGTCCTCGTTGATCGACGAGTTGCTGCCGGACGCCGCGTTGCGCATCGGCGCGCTCTCCGAGGACACCCGCAAGGGCACCCACACCACCACCACCGCGCGGCTGTACCGCCTGCCCTCGCCCCTCGCGAAGGAAGACGGCGAGTTGATCGACTCGCCGGGGATTCGCGAATTCGGCCTCGCCCACCTGGACGAGCGGCAGATCACCGACGGCTTCATCGAGTTTCGCGACTACCTCGGCCGTTGCCGCTTCCGCGACTGTCGCCACCGCCAGGAGCCGGGTTGCGCGCTGCGCGACGCCGTCGAGCGCGAGGCGATCAGCGCCGAGCGCTTCGCCAGTTACCGGCGCATCCTCGACGGCCTGGCACCCGGCTGAGCGACTTGACGCTCCGAGTCGCCCGCACCATGCCGGCTGTGCCATGATCGCAGCAACCCAACCGATCATTCCCTTCCCGCAGAAGGAGTCACCGATGAGTTCCGAAGCGAATCTGCTACCGCTGATCGTCGAGCCCGAGCAACTCGCCGAGCATCTCGAATCGCCCCAGTTGCTGATCGTCGACGTGCCGCTCAAGGCCGACAGCTATGCCGAGGGCCACGTACCCGGCGCGGTCTTCCTCGATCATAACCGGCTGCTGGCCGGCCGCGGCGAGGTGCCCAACGAAGTGCCCGACGAGGCGGCGCTGTCGGCGCTGTTCTCGTCGCTGGGGCTGAGCCGCGATACCCACGTGGTGGCCTACGACGACGAAGGCGGCGGCTGGGCCGGGCGCCTGCTGTGGACGCTGGAGTTGATCGGTCACACCCGCTATTCCTACCTCAACGGCGGCATTCACGCCTGGCGCGCCGCCGGCCTGAATCAATCCCGCGAGCCGCGTCAGCCGCAGCCCAGCAACTACCAGGCGGAGATCCTCAATCCCGCGGTGAAGATCGGCCGCGAGGAGTTGCTCGAGCGTCTCGACGACAAGCAGCTGGCGGTGTGGGACGCCCGTTCGCCGGAGGAGTACCGCGGCGAGAAGGGCCAGAACCGGCATCTCGGCCACATCCCCCGGGCCGTCAACATGGAGTGGACCGAAGCGATGGATCGCCAGCGCGACCTGCGCATCCGCGACTACGCCGAACTGATCACCGAGCTCGACGCGCTGGGGCTGACCCCGGACATGGAAATCGTCACCCACTGCCAGAGCCACCATCGCAGCGGCTTCACCTGGCTGGTCGGCAAGGCGCTGGGCTTTACGCACATGCGCGGCTACGCCGGCTCCTGGAAGGAATGGGGCAACCGCGACGACACGCCGATCGAACGCTAACCGGCAGGTTATGAGCCATGGACTGAAAAAAGCAGTAGGAAGCTCGAAGCTCGAAGCTCGAAGCTCGAAGCTCGAAGCTCGAAGCTCGAAGCTCGAAGCCAAAGTATTGCGACCTCCCGCCGCGGCGACTAAGGTGGCGGGCTCTCTTCGTTGACGTGGATGCCGAGCCGTGGATCGCGCCGAACTGTTTTCCCTCATCCAGTATCCCCTGCCCCATCATCTGATTTCACGGCTGGTGGGCCAGCTTGCCGAGTGCCGCTCGCCGTGGCTAAAGGATCTGTTGATCGAGCGCTTCATTCGCACCTTCGACGTCGACATGAGCCAGGCCCGGGAGCCCGATCCACGCGCCTACCCCTGCTTCAACGACTTCTTCACCCGCGCGCTGAAGCCTGATGCCCGGCCGATCGGCGAAGGCCTTGTTTCCCCGGCTGACGGCGTGCTGTCGCAGTCGGGGCGCATCGAGCACGGCACGCTGATCCAGGCCAAGGGCCAGACCTACTCGCTGAGATCACTGCTCGGCGGCGATGCCGACGCGGCCGCGCCGTTTCGTCAGGGCAGTTTCGCCACCGTCTACTTGTCCCCGCGCGACTACCACCGCGTGCACATGCCGCTCGACGGCACCCTGCGCTCGATGACCTACGTGCCGGGCCGGCTGTTCTCGGTCAACCTGGCCACGGCGGCCCATGTGCCCGGCCTTTTCGCGCGCAACGAGCGGCTGGTGTGCCATTTCGACACGCCCCACGGGCCGCTGGCGATGGTGCTGGTGGGCGCGATGATCGTCGCGGCGATCGAGACGGTCTGGTCGGGTCAGGTCACGCCGCTTTCGGGGAACGTCGAAACCACCCGCTTCGACACGCCGATTCGGCTCGCCAAGGGCGAGGAGATGGGTCGCTTCAAGCTCGGCTCGACGGTCATCCTGTGCAGCGCCTCGCCGATCGCCTTCCGCCAGGACCTGAGCGCCGACGCCACCCTGGTGAGCATGGGCGAGAGCCTCGGCAGCGCCCCGGGAGTAGCGCCGGACAATGACGACGAGGCGATTCCCGGCACCTACGTATAGCCTGTGATGCGCGTAGCCCGGCACGCCTTCAGCAACGCGGGCTGGCGAACGCCATCACGTCCTCGACGCGGGCCTTGCCCAGTGCCAGCTGAATCAGCCGGTCGATGCCCAGCGCCACGCCGCTGCCTTCCGGCATGCCGGCCTCGAGCGCGGCGAGCAGCCGCGCGTCGACATCCACTTCCGGCTTGCCCAGCGCGCGCCGTCGGGCGTTGTCCTCGGCGAAGCGGCGCGCCTGTTCGGCGGCGTCGGTGAGTTCGTCATAGCCGTTGGCCAACTCCAGGCCGGCCACGTAGAGCTCGAAGCGCGCCGCGACGAGCTCGCCCTCGCCGTCGCGATGATGCCGCGCCAGTGCCGCCTGGCTGGCCGGATAGTCGATGACCACGTCGATCCCCTCGCGGCCCAGCGTCGGCTCGATCACCAGGCCCATCAGCAGGTCGAGGCAGCCGTCGCGGTCGGCATCGTGCATATCCAGCCCGCCGCGCTCGCCGGCTAGCCGGCGCAGCGCGTCGAGCGGCGCGGTGAACGGGTCGACCTGCAACTGCTCGCGGAATAGCTCGCGGTAACGGCGCAGCCGCCGCGGCCCGGCTTCGGGCAGCAGCTCGCGCACCAGCGCCACGCTCTCGTCGATCAGCTCGGCCAATGAAAAGCCCGGGCGATACCACTCGAGCATGGTGAATTCGAGGTTGTGGCGCGGGCCCACTTCGCCGTCGCGAAAGCAGCGCGCCAGCTGAAAGACCGGCCCGCTGCCCGCCGCCAGCAGGCGTTTCATGGCGAACTCCGGCGAGGTCTGCAGCCACAGCCGCTCGCGCCCGGCGCCGGTGGTGGCGCTCAGCGACAGCGCAGCGAGATGCACGTCCGTGCTGCCGCCATGGCCGAGTGCCGGCGTTTCCACCTCCAGCACGTCACGCGCGGCGAAGAACCCGCGCACCCGCGCCAGTAGCCGCGCCCGCTCGCGCAGCGTCTCGATACGCGCCGAAGGTTGCCAATCGATAGACACGATTCACCTCTAAAACGACGAAGGCCACGCGCAAGCGTGGCCAAATTATACAGTCGCTGCTCGAAGCCGCGAGCCGCGAGCCGCGAGCCGCGAGCCGCGAGCCGCGAAACCCAGCATCAGCACACACTGAAAATTCGCAAGCTCGTAGCTTAGTTCAGGCGCGAGAGACGTACTCGCCGGAGCGTGTGTCGACTTTCAACACCTCACCCTCGTTGATGAACAGCGGCACCCGCACCACCGCACCCGAGGACAGCGTCGCCGGCTTGGAGCCGCCCTGGGCGGTGTCGCCCTTGACCCCGGGATCGGTCTCGGTGACCGCCAGCTCGATGAAGTTGGGCGGCGTCACGCTGATCGGGTTGTCGTTCCACAGCGTCACGGTATAGGCGACCTGCTCCTTGAGCCATTTCTCGGTGTCGCCCAGGCCGCGCTTGTCGACCGCGTACTGCTCGAACGAGCCGTCGGTCTTCATGAAGTGCCACATCTCGCCGTCGTTGTAGAGATACTCCATGTCGAGATCGAGCACGTCGGCGGCTTCCAGCGAATCGCCGGACTTGAAGGTGCGCTCCCAGACGCGGCCGGTAATCAGGTTGCGCAGCTTGACCCGACTGAACGCTTGGCCCTTGCCCGGCTTGACCAATTCGTTCTCGACGATCGAGCAGGGATCGCCATCCAGCATCACCTTCAGACCGCCCTTGAATTCGTTGGTAGAATAGCTCGCCATGATTCCTCGCTGATGGTCTCGGCGTGGTCCGGGCTCCGGCCTGCCACGCACATGTACGAAACGGCGAAGCGCCCGCGGGCCTTCGCTTCCTTGAATGGTGGCAAATGATAACCCGAAGCCCGAACCTTTTGCAGCGCGCAAACCGCCCCGCCGACATCCCGGTCGCCGTCGAACGCAGCTGGCAGGCCCAGTTGCGCGACGTGATCCGCGACCCGCGCGAGCTGCTCGCCCGGCTGGAGCTGGACGCAGGCTGGCTGCCCGGTGCGCAAGCCGGCCATGCACTGTTCGAGGTGCGCGTCCCCGAAGCCTACCTGGCGCGCATGCGCCCCGGCGATCCGTGCGATCCGCTGCTGCGCCAGGTGCTGCCGCTCGACGCCGAGCGCGACGCCGTTGCCGGCTTCGTCAGCGACCCGCTGGAAGAGGCCGAACATACCCCGCGGCGCGGATTGATCCACAAGTACGCCCGGCGCGTGCTGCTGATCGCCAGCCCCAGTTGCGCGATCAACTGCCGCTACTGCTTTCGCCGGCATTTCCCTTACGCCGAGAATTCGCCGTCCCGCGGGCAGTGGCAGGAAACGCTCGATTACCTGCGCGACGATCCGACGATCAACGAGGCGATCCTCTCCGGCGGCGACCCGCTGGTCTCCAGCGACCAGCGCCTGGCCTGGCTGTGCGAGCGGCTTGCCGAGATCCCGCACTTGACACGGCTGCGCATCCATACCCGGCTGCCGGTGGTGATTCCCGAGCGGGTCGACAAGGCGCTGCTCGGCTGGCTCGCCGCGACACGTCTGCAGACGGTGATGGTGCTGCACATCAACCACCCGCGCGAGATCGACGCCGCGCTCGTCGCCGCTTGTGTCCGGCTCAAGGCCGCCGGGGTGACGCTGCTCAACCAGAGCGTGCTGCTGCGCGGCGTCAACGACGACGCGGCCACGCTGGCCGAGCTGTCGGAGGCGCTGTTCGCCGCCGGCGTGCTGCCCTACTACCTGCACGTGCTCGACCCGGTGGCCGGCGCGGCGCATTTCGACGTGCCCGATGACGAGGCGCTCACCCTGCACGCCGCGCTGCGCGAACGCGTCGCCGGCTTCCTGCTCCCGCGGCTGGTGCGCGAGGTGCCCGGCGAGACCAGCAAGACCCCGCTGTAGCTTCCGCGGGCGCGACTGTTCGAGGGCTGGCCGGAAGCCTGGGCTAGCCGGTGGTCACGGCCGGCGTGGCCAGGATCGTCAGCAGCCGCTGCGCCTGCTCGGCGGCGTCGCGCCCCAATCCGGTGAGATAACCGCCATCCGGATGAGTCACCAGGCCACGTTCGAACAATCGCTGCGCTGCGGCCACATGCTGGGCATCCGCCGTGGAATGGACCTTGATGCCCTCCTGGGTGGTGTCGAGATTGTAAAGGCAGAGGATGTTGAGTTCTTCGAACATCTCGGGGGTGAAGGCCATGGGCACCTCGGTCATCGTTGTTGTCGTTGAATCCGTTGACGTTAAACCACCTGCTCACTGTAGGCCAGGATGGTGCGCCGTGAGCGAGCGCCTGACGAAAGGATAAGTCGGCTCACTCGCCGTCCGGCTCCTCGCCCAGCTCGCCGTGCCGCCATAGCGTCACCAGCGAGCGCGGTGCCCGGGTCTCGTCGACGATCAGCGACCAGCGCGGTCGTACCGCGTCATCCATGACCTCGCCGGCCGCGTCGCCCGGCTCGTCGATCGTCAACCGGAAGAAGCGCCGGTCGGCGCCGCTCGCTTCGCCCTCGGCCCCACAGCATAGCGCCATGGCCAGCAGGTTCTCCAGCCAGCGTCGCTGGCCCGGCGTGCACTCGCTGCCCTCGATGCAGCGCGGCGCCGCCAGGCCGGGGAAGTGCGCCAGGCCGCCCTCGCGACGAATCATCAGCCGGCTACGCGGCCCCAGAACCGGCCGTGACGAGTCCCCCGCAACGCTCATACCCTCACCCCGACGGCCTGCCAGGCGTCGCGAATCGCCTGCTGCTCGCGACTCTGGCGACCATAGCTGCGGTCGGCATTATCGACGGTGAGAGCGGCGAATCCCGCGAAATCAATGTCCGGGCTGAGCCGGGAATCGCGCAGCGTCGCGTACCAGACCTGCCCGGCCACCTCCCAGGCGTAACCGTCCAGCGCCTGGGCGGCGAGGTAGAAGGCGCGGTTGGGAATCCCCGAGTTGATGTGCACACCGCCGTTGTCGGTCTGGGTGACGACGAACTGATCCATGTGCGCGGGCTGCGGGTCGCGTCCCAGCACCGGATCGTCGAAGGCGCTGCCCGGCTCGGCCATCGAGCGCAGCGCCCGTCCCTGGACCGCCTCGGTGAGCAGCTCGGCGCCGATCAGCCAGTCGGCCTGCGCGGCTCGTTCGCCGCGATGAAACTGCTTGACCAGGCTGCCGAAGACGTCGGACAGCGACTCGTTGAGCGCCCCGGACTGCCCGGCGTAGACCAGCCCGCTCTCGCGTTCGGTGACGCCGTGGGCCAGCTCGTGGGCGACCACGTCGACGGCGATGGTGAAACGCCGGAAGAGCTCGTCGTCGCCATCGCCGAAGACCATCTGAGCGCCGTTCCAGAAGGCGTTGGCATAGTCCTGACCGAAATGCACCGTGCCGATCAGCGGCATGCCGTTGGCATCGATGGAATGGCGCTCGAAGACCTCCCAGAAGAAA
This sequence comes from Halomonas sp. IOP_31, assembly GCF_021151495.1. Lineage (NCBI taxonomy): Bacteria > Pseudomonadati > Pseudomonadota > Gammaproteobacteria > Oceanospirillales > Halomonadaceae > Halomonas > Halomonas sp. IOP_31. Next base: position 8,261 of record NZ_JAIRBP010000039.1, read on the forward strand.
CGGTAGGTTGCGCCCAGCCAGCGATAGGCCTCCTCGACCGCCGGATCGTCGCCGCCCGGCTGGTCCTCCTCGCGCACCAGCCGCCCCGGCAACGTCTCGCGATGCTCGGCGGAATGGATGTAACGGGCCGGCCGACCCGGCGCCGAAGCCTCGGGCTTTCGCGCTGCACGCTGCGGACCGCGCGCCGCGCGAAAGCCCCGGTCGCGGGTCAGCGTCGCCTCGGCGCAGCGACGCTGACGCGGGCTGCCATGCTCGCGCAGCCGTTCGAGAATGTACGGGGGCGTGAAGCCCGGATGTAAAATCGTGCCGTCGGATCGAGTCATGTGTACCTCCTGGGACCTGCGACGAGAAGCGTGCCTGCCTCCAGTGTGGCTCAAGCTGACGCTCGTATCCCGCGGCCTTGTCAGGCTCGCTTGCGGTTAACGCCTTCTATACCGGTCTGAGTACCTCGGTAGCCGGATCGAGCCCCGCCTCGATGCGGCCGAGCTGGGCGATCTCCCGGCCCTGGGTCCACTGATCGATGCGTTTGTTGGGGCTGTAGTGGTTGCGCACCACATGCACCAAGGCCGGTTGACGCTGCGCATCGAGGCGATGAATCCAGGCCACCGCGCCGCTCGAATAGCGTACCAGGCTGCCGATCGGATGAATGCCGAAGTGGCGTACGTAGCGCTGCACCCACTGCACGTCGTAGGCCTGCCCCTGTGCCAGCAAGTGGCGATAGATCGCCGCCGTCGACCAGGCCGCCCGGTCGGCGCGCGCTCGGCCCATGGCATCGATGGCATCGACCACCGCCGCCATGCGGCTGAGTTCGGGCAGTGCCTCGCCGCGCTTGCCGTCGGGATAGCCGCTACCGTCGAGTCGCTCGTTGATATCCAGGGCGACGTTGGCGAAGACCCCCGCATCCAGCCAGCGGCAGTCACCGGCGCGCGCGGCGAGCCAACCGACATGCTGGTGGAGCTGGGCACGCTGCTCGGCGTCCAGTTCGCGGCTTTCCAGCAGGCTGTCCGGCAACAGCGCCTTGCCCAGGTCGTGAATCATCGCCGCGGCGAGAATCGCCTTGCGCAACTCACGCGGCGCGCTGCGCGTGTCGAGCAGATCGGCCAGGCGGATCGCCACCGCCAGGCCGTGCTGGACCACCGCGGGCTCGCGGACCAGGCAGATGCTGGCGAACAGCAGCGCCTCTCTATCCTCCTCGAGCAGGCCGAGCAGCAGATCGGCGTTGTGCGACAGCAGCGCGCTGTCGATCGGCCTGCCCTGCTTGAGCAACAGCATCTGGCCATTGAGGAAATCCGCGACCTTGGTCAGTCGACGCGCCATGGGCGTGGCGTAGCGCGGCTTGACGGCCTTGCTGACCGAAGCCTCGGGTGCCTTGTCCGAGGCCTTGAACAATGCCGAGGGCGACAGCGACTTGCCCTCGATGCCGGTCCGTGCGCGCTCGCGCTCGATCTCCTTGACCAGAAACCAGACCTGACGCTCTAGGCGCGGCGTGGCCTCGTCGAAGGCGAAGCCGACCATCGCCTGCTGCCAGCGATCGTCGGCCTGGACGTGGCGCACCTCACCGGGCGTGGTGAAGCGCTGGCCGCTGGGAAAGGTCGCCTCGAGGCGCTTGAGCGGCTCGCCCTGGGTGAGATCGACCGCCTCGCCCAGCGGCAGGCGAATCAGGCAGCCGCCCAGCGACAGGTTGACCAGCTCGCCATGCACGGTCTTGTCCTTGCTGGCCAGATCCATCTCGATGGTTACCGCCATGCCCGGGCCAAGCTCGGCGCGAAAGGCGTTGCGGCGATGCCAGACATCGAGCCGCTCGGGATAGCCACAGGCGAAGCGCACACGCCCTGCCACGCCATCGAGCGGCGTGGCGGTCAAGGGAGGTGTGGCGACCATCGCCCCCTGGGCCTGGCCGGTCAGTCGAAAGGGCCGCTCGGCGCGCAGCCCGCCGACGGCCTCAGGCGCCGCGGTCACGTCGAGGATCAGCCGCGCCTGCGGCTCGATGGCGACCAGCAGCACCGAGATCGGCTCGGCGCTGCCGTCGTCGCCCTCGAAGACCAGCGAGACGTCACCGGGCTGGCTGAGCTCTTCCAGCAGCGCCGCGAGTTCGCGTTCATGTTCGACGACGCTGTTCGGCGTCTCGCTTATCGACTCCATGCTTGTTCCCGGATCAATCAGCGCCGGCCGTTGTTCGATACGAGCGCAGCCGCTGCGGTTATCGTTATGGTTGCTGCGTCACTTCCCGAGTTCGCCGGGACCGGCCTCGAGATCGGCCTGACGGTAGCCGATCAGATAGAGCACCGCGTCGAGTCCCAATGTGGATATCGACTGACGCGCCTGACTCTTGACCAGCGGCTTGGCGCGAAAGGCGATGCCCAGCCCCGCACTCGCCAGCATCTTGAGATCATTGGCACCGTCGCCGACGGCGATGGTCTGCTGAAGCGTCAGCCCCTCGCGCTCGGCGATCTCGCGCAGCAGCGCCGCCTTGCGCTCGGCATCGACGATCGGCTCGCGCACCTCGCCGGTGATCTTGCCGTCCTCGATCAGCAATTCATTGGCATGGATCTCGTCGAAACCCAGGCGCGCCTGCAGGTGACGGGCGAAGTAGCTGAACCCGCCGGAGAGAATCGCCGTACGATAGCCCAGCCGCTTGAGTTGCGTCATCAACCGTTCGAGTCCGTCCATCAACGGCAGGTTCTCGGCGATCTCGGCGAGCACCGATTCGTCGAGCCCCTTGAGCTTGGCCATGCGCTCGCGAAAGCTCTGCTTGAAATCCAGCTCGCCGCGCATCGCCCGCTCGGTGACCGCGGCCACCTCGTCATAGACGCCGTGGCGGCGCGCCAGTTCGTCGATCACCTCGGCCTGGATCAACGTCGAGTCCATGTCGAAGCAGATCAATCGACGGTGGCGACGCCAGATCGAATCTTCCTGCAGGGCGATGTCCACGCCGTGCATGACGCCGAGTTCCAAGGCCTTCTCGCGCAACAGCAGGTAGTCGATCGCCTCGCCACGCAATCGGTACTCGAGGCACACGCCATGCGGCGGGGGATCTTCCGCTGAGCCGTCGCCGGACAACCACTCGCTCAGCGTCACCGTGAGATCATGCGCGGCGATCAGCGCATCGACCTCGGCGAGAACCGATGACGGCAAGCGCGGCGCGAACAATGTCAGAATCAGCGTATCGCAGGTCATGACGCCTCCCCTTGCGCCTCGAGACGATCGACTTTCTGGAAGCCGCGCGGCAGCTTGCTGCCACGTCGGCCACGTTCACCGACGTAGTAATCGAGATCATTCGCCTTGAGGGTCAGCTTGCGCTTGCCGGCGTGGATCACCAGCGCCGTACCGCCCGGCAACACCACCAGGTCGCGTACGAACTCCTCGCGGCGCGCCGCCCGCGCGCCGGGAATGTCGAGCATCTTGTTGCCCTTGCCCTTGGCCATCTCGGGGAGCTGGTCGATGGCGAAGACCAGCAGGCGGCCCTCGTTGGAGACCAGCGCCACGCGCGCCTCGGCGTCGCGCGGCACGGCCTGGGGCGGCAGCACGTTGCAGCCCTTGGGCACGCTGAGCACCGACTTGCCGGACTTGTTCTTGCCGACCAGCTCGTCGAGGCGCACCACGAAGCCGTAGCCGCCGTCGGAGGCCAGCAGGTAGCGGCTCTCCGGCGGCGCCAACATCAACCCGACCATGTACGCGCCGGCGGCGGGATTGACCCGCCCGGTGATCGGCTCGCCCTGGCTACGCGCGCTGGGCAGGTTGTGCGCCGCCAGGGTGTAGCTGCGGCCGCTGTCGTCGAGCAGCACCAGCGGCTGGTTGGTCTTGCCGCGCGCCGCCAGATGGAAGCGATCGCCGGACTTGAAGCCCAGCCCGGCGGCGTCGATCTCGTGGCCCTTGGCGGAGCGGATCCAGCCCTTCTCGGAGAGCACCACGGTGATCGGATCGGCGCCCATCAGCTCGACCTCGGACAGCGCCCTGGCCTCGCCGCGCTCGACGATCGGCGAGCGCCGGGCGTCGCCGAAGCTCTCGCCGGCCTCGCGCAGTTCGCGCTCGATCAGGTCGGTCAGCGCGGCGTCGTTGCCCAGCAGCTCCTTCAGCTGCTTGCGCTCTTCGAGCAGTTCGTCCTGCTCGCCGCGAATCTTGAACTCCTCGAGCTTGGCCAGGTGGCGCAGGCGCAACTCGAGGATCGCTTCGGCCTGGCGCTCGGAGAGCCCGAAGGCGTCGATCAGCGCCGGCTTGGGCTCATCCTCCTCGCGAATGATACGGATCACCTCGTCGATGTTGAGATACGCGGCAAGCAGACCCTCGAGGATGTGCAGGCGATCCTCGACCTTGCCCAGCCGGTAGTCGAGGCGCCGGCGCACCGTGGCGCGCCGGTATTTCAGCCATTCGCCGAGAATCTCGTGAAGCGCCAGCACCCGCGGGCGGCCATCGAGGCCGATCATGTTGAGGTTGACGCGCACCCCCTTCTCGAGATCGGTGGTGGCGAACAGATGCGCCATCAGCGCCTCGATGTCGACACGGTTGGAGCGCGGCTCGATCACCAGCCGGGTAGGGTTTTCATGCGTCGACTCGTCGCGCAGATCGGCGACCATCGGCAGCTTCTTGGCCTGCATCTGCGCGGCGATCTGCTCGAGCACCTTGGAGCCGCTGACCTGATAGGGCAGCGCGGTGACCACGATGCTGCCCTCCTCCAGCGTATAGCGGCTGCGCAGCTTGACCGAGCCGCGGCCGCTTTCGTAGAGCTTGGCGAGATCGGCCCGCGGGGAGATGATCTCGGCTTCGGTGGGAAAATCCGGCGCCGGCACGTACGCGACCAGATCGCCGACCGTGGCCTCGGGATTGCGCAGCAGGTGGCAGGTCGCGTCGACGATCTCGCGCACGTTGTGCGGCGGAATGTCGGTGGCCATGCCCACCGCGATACCGGTGGCGCCGTTGAGCAGCACGTGGGGCAAGCGCGCCGGCAGTACCGCCGGCTCGTTCAGGGTGCCGTCGAAGTTGGGCATCCAGTCGACGGTGCCCTGGCCGAGCTCGGAAAGCAGCGCCTCGGAGAACTTCGACAGCCGCGCTTCGGTGTAACGCATCGCCGCGAACGACTTGGGATCGTCGGGGCTGCCCCAGTTGCCCTGGCCGTCGACCAGCGGATAGCGGTAGCTGAACGACTGGGCCATCAGCACCATGGCTTCGTAGCAGGCGCTGTCGCCGTGGGGATGGAACTTGCCCAGCACATCGCCGACGGTGCGCGCCGACTTCTTGTACTTGGCGCTGGCGGTCAGCGACAGCTCGCGCATGGCGTAGATGATGCGCCGCTGGACCGGTTTCATGCCGTCGCCGATATGCGGCAGGGCACGGTCGAGAATCACGTACATCGAATAGTCGAGATACGCCTTCTCGGTATATTCGCGGAGCGACAGACGTTCGACGTCGCCCTCCGCCACCTGGATATCCATGGTCATAGCACGATGGCCTTGTTCACACTTGTGGAGTCATCGAGGACTGCGCCCTCTTCAACCTCTGTGATGAGCTGTAAGCCGTAAGCTATAAGCTGCAAGTAAAACCCCATGATCGCTGATATTACTTAGGGCTTACGGCTTAAAGCTGACGGCTCCCGGCGAAGCCGGCTCATACCTCTATGTCCGCCAGGTTGCCGTAATCCTCGAGCCACCCCTTGCGATCGCTGGCGCGCTTCTTGGCCAGCAGCATGTCGAGCATCTCGCTGGTGCCGTCGCCGTCGACCCGGGTCAGCTGCACCAGCCGGCGCGTGTCCACCGCCATGGTGGTCTCGCGCAACTGCAGCGGACTCATCTCGCCGAGCCCCTTGAAGCGCTGCACGTTGATGGGGCCGGCCTTCCGGGTGCCGCGCTTGCCCTCAAGGCGCTTCAAGATCGCCGCCTTCTCGCTCTCGTCCAGCGCATAGAACACCTCCTTGCCCAGGTCGATGCGATACAGCGGCGGCATCGCGACGTAGACGTGGCCGGCATCGACCAGCGCCGGAAAATGACGCACGAACAGCGCGCACAGCAGCGTGGCGATGTGCAGGCCGTCGGAGTCGGCATCAGCGAGGATGCAGATCTTGTGATAGCGCAGCTTGGTCAGGTCGGCGCTGGCCGGGTCGGCGCCGATCGCCACGGCGATGTCGTGGACCTCCTGGGAGGCGTAGATGTCGTGGGACTCGACCTCCCAGGTGTTGAGGATCTTGCCGCGCAGCGGCAGGATCGCCTGGGTCTCGCGATCGCGGGCCTGCTTGGCGCTGCCCCCGGCGCTGTCGCCCTCGACCAGGAACAGCTCGCTGGCCACCGGGTCCTGCCCCGAGCAGTCGGCCAGCTTGCCGGGCAGCGCCGGGCCCGCGGTGATCTTCTTGCGCGCGACCTTCTTGGCACTCTTCTGGCGGCGCTGGGCGGCGCTGATCACCAGCTCGGCGAGCGCCTCGGCCTGGTCGACGTGGTGATTGAGCCACAGCGAGAAGGCGTCCTTGACTACCCCGGAGACGAACGCGGCGACGGTGCGCGAGGAGAGCCGCTCCTTGGTCTGGCCGGCGAACTGCGGGTCGAGCATCTTCACCGAGAGCACGAACGAGACTCGCTCCCACAGGTCGTCGGCGGTCAGCTTGACGCCGCGCGGCAGCAGGCTGCGGTAGTCGCAGAATTCGCGCAGCGCCTCGAGCAGCCCCGAGCGCAGGCCGTTGACGTGGGTGCCGCCGAGCGGCGTGGGAATCAGGTTGACGTAGGATTCCATCAACGGCTCGCCGCCTTCGGGCAACCACTGGATCGCCCAGTCGCAGGCCTGCTCGTCGTCGGCGAAGTGGCCGACGAACGGCGCTGCCGGCAGCACCTCGTAGCCGTCGGTGGCCTGGGCCAGGTAGTCGCGCAGGCCGTCCTCGTACTGCCAGATGCTCTCGCTGCCGTCGACCTCGGTCAGGATCACCTTGAGCCCCGGACACAGCACCGCCTTGGCGCGCAACAGATGCTTGAGCCGCGGCAGCGACAGGCGCGGCGAATCGAAGTAGTCGAGCTCCGGCCAGAAGCGCACCACGGTGCCGGTGGCGCGCTTGGCGCAGCTGCCGATCACCGCCAGCGCCTCGACCTTCTCGCCCTTGGCGAAGGCGATGGCGTGGCGCTCGCCGTCGCGGCAGACCTCCACTTCCAGGCGCGTGGACAGCGCATTGACCACCGACACGCCGACCCCGTGCAGCCCGCCCGAGAAGCGGTAGCTCGACTGCGAGAACTTGCCGCCGGCGTGCAGCTTGGTGAGGATCAGCTCGACCCCGGAAAGCCCGTGCTCGGGGTGGATGTCGATGGGCATGCCACGGCCGTCGTCGGTCACCTCGATGCCGCCATCCTCGTAAAGCCGCACGCGGATTTCCCGGGCGTGGCCGGCCAGCGCCTCGTCGACGCTGTTGTCGACGACTTCCTGAACCAAGTGGTTGGGGCGCGTGGTGTCGGTGTACATGCCGGGGCGCTTGCGCACCGGCTCGAGACCGGAAAGGACTTCAATGGAAGTGGCACTGTATTGCGTCATGCGGTGTCCATCAGGCTAACGAGTGTCATTGAATGGCCGTGAGCGGCGCGCCGGCGGCATGGCCACCGTGGGCCAGCACCGCCGGCAGGTAGTCCGCCAGCCGGCTGAAGCCGTGATCGCCGCCCGGCTCGATCAGCGTGCGACAACCGCGATAGGCGGCGAACGCCTCGCGGCAATCGAGCGTCTCGTCGGCGCTGCCCAGCAGCAGCAGGTAGCGCTCGGGCGCGAGCCGCACCGGCTCGAGCGCCAAGAGTTCGTCGCGATGCGCCGATTCGATGGTGAAGCGCTTGCCGCTATAAGGGTTGACGAACGCCATGCCCAGCCAGGCGTCGACCAGCCGCGAGGCGTTTACCGCCGGGTTGATCAGCACCGCCGCCAGATCGTGACGCTCGGCCAACACGCTGGCCAGAAAGCCGCCCATCGAGCTGCCTACCAGTAATACCTTGTCGCCGAGTTCGGCGAGCGCCGCTTCGGCGCTCGCCAAGGCTTCGGCGGGCCGGTGCGAAAGATTCGGCGTGCGACACGGCAACGGCCCGCGGTGCTCGATGCGGGCGCAGGCTTCACGCATCAGGCGCGCCTTGGGCGAATCGCTACCGCTGTTGAAACCGTGCAGATAGAGCACCCCGTCGACCGGGGCCGCCTGCAAAGGGCCACTCAGCATACCCTGAAACCTGGACGGATAAACAGCATTCAGCGTTGTTCCTCGGCACGCCAGACCGCCTCGATCAAGTGGCGGCTGGATTCGTCGAGGGCCTCGACGCCTTCGTGGCTGGCGAGCACCCGCTCGGTCTGGGTGGCGATCTTCTTGCCCAGCTCGACCCCCCACTGGTCGAACGGGTTGATGTCCCAGATGGTCGCCTGGACGAACACCTTGTGCTCGTAGAGCGCCACCAGCGAGCCCAGCGTGCTCGGCGTCAAGCGATCGAGCAGCAGCGTGGTCGACGGCTGGTTGCCGCGATAGTGCTTGTGGTTGGGCCGCGGGCCGTCGTCCTCGATCGCCTCGTCGCCGAGCATCAGCACCCGCGACTGGGCGAAGCAGTTGGCCAGGGTCAAGCGGTGCTGCTCCTTGAGCAGCGCGCGGGTGGCATCGTCCTCGATGCGATCGTAGCGGCGCATCGGCGCGATGAAGTCGCACTCGACCGGCTGGGTGCCCTGGTGCAGCAACTGGTAGAAGGCGTGCTGGGCGTTGGGACCCAATTGCCCCCAGAGCACCGGGCAGGTCGAGTAGGGCGTGGTCTGGCCGGAATTGGTGGTCGACTTGCCGTTGGATTCCATTTCCAGCTGTTCGAGATAACTGGCGAAGAATTCCAGGCGACCGTCGTAGGGCAGGATCGAGTGGGCGCGGATATCCAGGAAGTTGACGTTCCAGATGCCCGCCAGGGCGAGCAGCACCGGCAGGTTGTCCTCGAGCGCCGCGTTGGCGAAGTGGCGATCCATCTCGTGGGCGCCGGCGAGTAGCTCGCGGAAGTTGTCCATGCCCACCGCCACGGCGATCGGCAGGCCGATGGCGCCCCACAACGAATAGCGACCGCCGACCCACTCCCAGAATTCGAGCTGGTTGGCATCAGAAATGCCCCATTCGCTCATCTTCTCGGGGCTCGCCGAGACGCCGATGAAGTGCTGGCGCATCACCAGGTCGCGATCGCCGCGGCCATTGACCAGATGCCCCATCAGCCAGTCCTGGGCGGTGCGCGCGTTGGACAGCGTGTCGATGGTGGTGAACGACTTCGACGACAGCACGAACAGCGTGGTCTCGGGATTGAAGCGCGTCAGGTAGTCGGCCAGTTGCGAGCCGTCCATGGTCGAGGCGAAATGCACCTCGACCGGATGGATGTCGCGGGGGCGATAGTCGGCCAGCGCATGGGTGACCATCAGCGGCCCCAGGTCGGAACCGCCCACGCCGAGATTGACCACGTCGGTGACCGCCTTGCCGGTGGCGCCGCGCCACTGCCCGGCGTGAAACTTGTCGACCATCGCCGCCATGCGCTTCAGGGTGCGATGCACGCCCGGCACCACGTCCTCGCCCTCGACATTGAGATGCGCACCCGCCGGCAGACGCAGCGCGGTATGCAGCGCCGGGCGGTCCTCGCTCAGGTTGACCCGCTCGCCGGCCAGCAGCCGCTCGATGCCCTTGGGCACGCCGGCGACGCGGGCCAGTGCGAGCAACTTGTCCAGCGTCTCGCGACGCCAGCGCTGCTTGGACAGATCCAGCATCAGCCCCGCGGCCCGACGGCTGAAGTCGGGATAGCGCTGGTCGGATTCGTGAAACAGATCCTTGAGATGCACGTCGCGCATCGCCTCGGCGTGGTCGAGCAGCGCCTTCCAGGCGGGATGCTGGTCGATCGTCGCGGTTTCGGTCATCGGCTCCTCCTTGAACGATCCTTGCGTATCGCACGACGGTGGTCGTGCCCGGCGGCTTCGCGGCGGGTGCAAGCCGGGCGGTCGGTGGGTAAACTGTCAGCGCCTGACGCCCGCCGCCCTCACCAAGCCTGCTTAGCGAATGCCCATGAGTGATGCATCTTACCGTGACGCGATCTTCACGACACCCCTCGACCGGGTCGCGCGATTTTCCTTCGACGAGCAGGTGGTGGCCTGCTTCCCCGACATGGTGCGCCGCTCGATCCCCGGCTACGGCCAGATTCTCGGCATGCTCGGGGTGATCGCCGAGCGCCACCTGCGCCACGGCGGGCATGTCTACGACCTGGGCTGCTCGCTGGGCGCGGTGGGGCTGGCGCTGGCCGGGCGCCTGCCGCCCGAGGCGTTTTCGCTGACCGGCGTCGACCTGTCGCCGGCCATGGTCGCCCGGGCCCGCGAGACGCTCGCCGCCGAGTGCCCCGAGCATGCCATCGAGATCGTCGAGGGCGACATCCGCCATCTCGATTACCGCCCGGTGAGCATGATCGTGCTCAATTTCACCCTGCAGTTTCTCGCCCCCGGCGAGCGCGACGCGCTGATGACGACGCTCTACGAGGCGCTGGAGCCGGGCGGCGTGCTGGTGCTCTCGGAGAAGATCGTCGCCGCCGACGAGGCCGAGAACGCCTGGCTGGTGGAGCGCTATCACGACTTCAAGCGCGCCAACGGCTACAGCGAACTGGAGATCAGCCAGAAGCGCACCGCGCTGGAAAACGTGCTGGTGCCGGACACCCTCGAGGCCCACCATGCACGCCTGGCGCGGGCCGGTTTCGCCCGCGCCACGACCTGGTTCCAGTATCTCAACTTCGCCGCGATGATCGCGTTCAAGGACGCCCGGTATCGGGACGCCCGGTATCGGGACGCCCGGTATCGGGACGCCCGGTATCGGGACGCCCAGTATCGGGACGCCCAGTATCGGGACGCCCAGGGCGAGACCGGGGGGCCGCGCTGACATGGCCGACACCGACCGCGCCCAGCAGGCGCTCTATCACGCCTTCGTCGACCAGCAGTTGCATGCCTGGCTGGCGCGCCTGCCCGAGCAGTTCGCCCGCGGGCTGGACCGTAAGCGCCACGGCGACCTGCCCGGCTGGGAGAAGGCCGTGGCCAAACTCCCCCAGCTACCCGAACCCGCCGCGGCGCGCGACGTCGCCCTCGATCGCGATACCGTCAGCGTCGATGTATCGCTCTCGGATGCCGACCGGCGGCGTTGTTACAACCTGCTCAAGGCATTGATGCCGTGGCGCAAGGGCCCCTATCGGCTTGGCGGCATCGACATCGACAGCGAGTGGCGCTCGGACTGGAAGTGGCGACGTGTCGCCCCGCACCTGGCGCCGCTGGCGGGCCGCCGGGTGCTCGACGTCGGCGGCGGCAACGGCTATCACGCCTGGCGCATGGCCGGTGCGGGCGCGTCGTTCGTGCTGGTGATCGATCCCTCGCCGCGCTTCTATTATCAGTTCCAGGCGGTGCGCCATTTCGTCGCCGACGCCGACGGCGGGCGCACCCACTTTCTACCGGCCGGCATCGAGGATGTTCCGGCTGACCTCGAGGCCTTCGATACGCTGTTCTCGATGGGCGTGCTCTATCACCGCGCCTCGCCGCTCGACCACCTGCTGCAACTGCGCGGCGCGCTGCGCCCGGGCGGCGAACTGGTGCTGGAAACGCTGGTCGTCGAGGGCGACGCGACGACGGTATTGATGCCCGGCGAGCGCTACGCGCAGATGCCCAACGTGTATTTTCTGCCCTCCTCGGCCGCCCTGAGCCATTGGCTTAAGCGCTGCGGTTTCGTCAACGTGCGCCTCGTCGACGAGGCGCCCACCAGTCTCGACGAGCAACGCCGCAGCGAGTGGATGAACTTTCAGTCGCTGACCGATTTTCTCGACCCTGACGATCGCACGCGGACCGTCGAGGGGCATCCGGCGCCGCGCCGCGCAGTGCTGGTGGCACACAAACCCGAGTGACTCGCCCTTCATTGCAAACGATAATTTTTATTGTTATTTCGCATGCTGAAGGAGCCCTCTCTTGCTGTCGCTCTTCAATACGGCACTGGAGGGAACGCCGCGCTTGGCGTCAATTGGTTGCACGCGCGTCGGCCTGCAAGGCCTCACGCCGTATCCGCCAGCCTTCCAGCGCCATACGCGCCTGTGCGCGCCGGGTTTGGTCCTTGAGAGCTCGCGAGGGGGATTCAACCGCCTGCAGCGTACCGCCCGACCAACGATAATAAGTCGGGTCGGCGAGATTCGTGGCGGCGCCTGCGTCGCTGACCATGACGCCCTGCCCACCATCCTGACGATTGAATGTCAGCGCCATCGGCGATGCTTGTGGCGTGTACAGATCGCGTCCCATCCACGGTACCTGGGCATTGGACAGTGAATGCGCCCATAGCGTCGGGAAGATATCCCGATGGCTGGTCCAATCATCGACCTGTGCCTCGCCCTCTCCCCGGTAGGCCGGTGGAATCCACAACAGCATCGGCACACCGAACTGGTCGAACAGGTCATGTGCATCGGGATACTGAATGAGAGAGCGCGTGTTGTGATCACCGGTGGCCGCGAACAGTGTATGGTCCATCAATCCATCGGCTTCGAGATGATTCAAAAAGCGCCCCATGCTGTCATTGGCGTATTGATAGGTCTCGAGGATCGAGGTGCCTAACTGGGGCGAGACGGCAAGCGCATCGCCCAGCCGTGAGACACCCAGGGGCGCGGGAGCGTAGTCTTGCGGGATCTTGTACGGCGGATGGTTGGTGATCGATAGCATCACCAGCATCAACTTCTCATCGTTGGCCTCGGCTTGCTCCAGAAGCTTCTCGGCGTAACGGAACATCCACTCGTCATAGAGCCCCCAGGTGCCGCCTTTGGCTTCGGGGAAGCGCTCACGGATCGCGTTTTCGCCCAACACTTCATCGAAGCCTTGACGCTTGAGCGCATCGTCAAGATTTCGCCACTGCGTCGAGCCCGCCGTCAGGAAGACAGTGCGATAGCCCGCGCGCTCATACGGCAGCACCGTCGACGTCGAATATTGACGATAGCCATAACGACTCTGCGTCAATGGGCTGATCGGCGTATCGAAAAGTATTCCTTCCAGTGAGGGATATGTCCCGTTTCCCGACGACAAGGCATACGGAAAGTAGTCCGCCTTCTCCTTCACCCAGGGGCGCAAGCGGCCCAGCAGATCGTTATTCTCGGCATCGTCGAAATCCAGCGGATGACGTCCCCAGCCTTCCATCAAGCTGACCACGACATGCGGTGGTTTTTCTTCTGCTGCGGGTCGCACAGGGGTGGTCACGGTCATGCGGTCGAGAACCGCCTGCGGCGTATCGGCCTGCGACCAGCCCAGCACGTTTGCCGCCGCCATGGAAGAGCTGAAACCGTAACGCGCCAGCCCCGACTGCGGATCGTCACCGATCCGGTTGGCCTGTCGCTCATTCCAGGCCAGATAAAGAGCTTCGGGTCCACTGGGCACCAGGTCATTGACGAAGGCATTCGACGACACCGACATATGCATTTCGCGCAGTGGGAATGTCCCCAGGGTGCCGCGCCCCAACCCGACCAGTGCCACCCAGGAAGCCGCCACCAGCAGCGTGGCTTGAGGCCATCCCAGCCGGCGCCGTTCATGCCGACGGCCGCGTCGCATCAGGGCGACCTGGATTCCCGTCATGCCGATCAAGACGATCAGCAACGGAAAAACGGGATAATCGCTCCATATCGTCTTCAGCACCGCCTGGGTATCGTCTTCGAACAGCCCGAAGATCAGCGAATTGATCGGCCCTTGATAGAAGCTAAAAAAGAAATGATTAATCAGTGCCAGGAGATTGACCAAGGCCATGGTCGCGATGGCCCAGACCAACCACAAGCGACGCCAGCCGGCCAGAAAGACGCGCGGCAAGGGAAGCAACACCGTAGCCACTATAAGCCAGGGTCCCAGAAGGACCGCCATGATCTTGGCATCGAAACGCAGCCCCATCCAGAAGGCCTGCCACATCTCGCCGGCGGGCGCTTCCAGGGTGGGGGGCGCATACGACTGCCACAACAGAACACGCATCAAGGCCAGCGTTGCCACCCCGATCAGCCCCAGACGCCAGAGCTGTCGGTTCAACTCGCGCCAGTTCTGCCAGCGCGACATCATCACGGAATCGTTATACATGCGTCATCTCAATCGGGTAAGCGCGCACACTATATCGATCTTGAACGACTCTAACGATACGTTAGATTGCCAATAGAGTAGGCAAATCCCCGTCACAGACACGCGCGCCCCCGCCAGCTTCGGAACCGGCGGGGCGCCAAGACGTCGCTCACGATTGCCGAGATCTACTTGCCAAGCAGCTGGCGCACATCCTTCGCCTGCCAATGCGGAAAATACTTGCGCACCAGGGCGTTGAGCTCGACCTCGAAGGCCTGCCAGTCGACCTCGCCGGCCGCGCCGCCGCCCTCCAGCGCGCCGCGTACCATCCCCGCGCCGACGGTGACGTTGGTCAACCGGTCGATGACGATGAAGCTGCCGGTGCCGGGGCTGACGCGGTAGTCGTCGACCGGCACCGGCGCGGTCAGCTCGACCCGGCAACGGCCGATGGCGTTCAGCGCGAGCCGCTCGGCGCGGTGATGCTCGAGCGTGTTGACGTCGACCTGGTAGTCGATCGCCGTCACCTTGCCGGCCAGATCGCGGGTGGCGAGCTTTAGATCGTAGAGCTTGCCGGGCTCCAGCGGTGTTTCGTGCATCCACACGATGTCGGCGGCGAAGGCGTTGGACAGCGCGATCTCGGCGTCCGCGGCGACCAGCCAGTCGCCCCGGGAGACGTCGATCTCGTCATTGAGGGTGACGGTGATCGCCTGGCCCGGGTAGGCGGCATCGAGATCGCCATCGAACGTGACCAGCCGCTCGACGGTGGAGGTCTTGCCGGAGGGCAGCGCCTTGATTCGTTGCCCCGGGCGCAGGATGCCGGCGGCCAGCGTGCCGGCGTAGCCGCGGAAGTCCAGATTGGGCCGGTTGACGTACTGCACCGGCAGGCGCAGGTCGGCAAGGTTGCTGTCGTGGCTGATCTCGACGGTCTCGAGCAGTTCGAGCAGCGGCGTGCCCGGCTGGCCGTCGTCGGTCCGGTACCAGGGCATGTTCTCGCTAGCGTTGACGACGTTGTCGCCTTCCAGCGCGGAGATCGGCACGAAGCGGATGTCGCGGGCATTGAGCTTGTCGGCGAGCAGCCGGTACTCGGCGACGATCGCGTCGAAGCGCGCCTGGGAGTACTCCACCAGGTCCATCTTGTTGATGGCGACCACCAGGTGCTGGATGCCCAGCAGGTCGGCGATAAAGCTGTGCCGCCTGGTTTGTGTCTGCACGCCGTGCCGGGCGTCGATCAGGATCACCGCCAGGCTGGCGGTGGAGGCGCCGGTGGCCATGTTGCGGGTGTACTGCTCGTGGCCCGGGGTGTCGGCGATGATGAACTTGCGCCGGTCGGTGGAGAAGTACCGATAGGCGACGTCGATGGTGATGCCCTGCTCGCGCTCGGACTGCAGCCCGTCGACCAGCAGCGCCAGGTCGACCCTGTCGCCGGTGGTGCCGCTGGTCCTGGAGGCCTGGGTAATGGCGGCGAGCTGGTCCTCGTAGATCATCTTGGAGTCGTGCAGCAGCCGACCGATCAGCGTCGACTTGCCGTCGTCGACGCTACCGCAGGTGATGAAGCGCAGCAGGTCCTTGTTCTCGTGTTCCTGGAGGTACTGCTCGATATTATCGGCGATAAGGGCTGATTTATGTGACATAGCAAGATCCTGAGCTGTAAGCCGTAAGCTTTAAGCGGTAAGTAAACCCCAACCAACCGCCGCTTGCGGCGTTGCGTCTATTCGTTATCCAGGGTGGCGATCAAGCCAGCGAGCATGGAGGAAATTTCTCGCGTTTCCTGTAGCCATTCACGGCCTTTGTCCTGGGGTACGTAATCGATTTCCATGCCGATATAGATCTGAGTGCGTAATTCGGAGCACGAGCCGCGCGCGATAATTAGAAAGTGGCGCTTATCCTTCGTCGTAGATCGGCTCATGCCTTCCGCGATGTTGCTGGGAACCGATAAGCCTGAACGCGTGATCTGATCCTTGAAACCGAAGTCACGTAAATCCCGCAGGGTTTTATAAAGCTCGGCTGATAGCCTGGCTGAGCGCTTCCAGACCTGGAGTTTCTCGAAATTTATGTCGGCGTCCTCCGGGCTGCTTAAAGCTTATGGCTTACAGCTTACGGCTTTCCAGCGCGCCTACGGCGCGCTAGAAGTATCCCTCGCGCTTCTTGCGCTCCATCGAACCGGCCTGGTCATGATCGATGGCGCGGCCGCTGCGTTCGCTGGTGCGGGTCAGCAGCATCTCCTGGATGATCTCGGGCAGCGTGGCAGCCTTCGATTCCACCGCGCCGGTGAGCGGGTAGCAGCCGAGCGTGCGAAAGCGCACCCATTTCTCCTCGGGGACTTCGCCTTCCTCGAGCGGCAGGCGCTCGTCGTCGACCATGATCTGCATGCCGTCGCGCTCGACCACCGGGCGCGGGGCGGCGTAGTACAGCGGCACGATGGGGATCGATTCCAGATAGATGTACTGCCAGATGTCGAGCTCGGTCCAGTTGGAGAGCGGGAACACGCGGATCGATTCGCCCTTGTTGATCTTGGCGTTGTAGATGTTCCACAGCTCGGGGCGCTGGTTCTTGGGGTCCCAGCGGTGGTACTTGTCGCGGAACGAGTAGACGCGCTCCTTGGCTCTTGATGCTTCCTCGTCGCGCCGCGCCCCGCCGAAGGCGGCGTCGAAGCCGTACTTGTCGAGCGCCTGCTTGAGCGACTGGGTCTTCATGATGTCGGTGTACTTGGCGCTGCCGTGCTCGAAGGGGTTGATGCCCGCCGCGCGGCCTTCCTCGTTGATGTGCTCGATAAGCTCCATGCCCACCTCGGCCGCCATGCGATCGCGGAACGCGATCATCTCGCGGAACTTCCAGGTGGTGTTGACGTGCATCAGCGGGAACGGCGGCGTGCCCGGGTAGAAGGCCTTGCGCGCCAGGTGCAGCATCACCGAGGAGTCCTTGCCGATGGAGTAGAGCATCACCGGGTTCGCGAACTCGGCGGCCACTTCACGGATGATGTGGATCGACTCGGCTTCGAGCTGCTTGAGGTGAGTCTGGCGTTCGGGGGTGATCTCGATCATGGAGTATCCAGGGGAATTCAGGGCTGTGCCAATGGGGAAATAGCTGTAAGCCGTAAACTGTAAGTAACCTCAAAAGATTGGGCGGTTGTTGCTTACAGCTTATCGCTTCAGGCGCAGAGCGCCGTCCTTAGAGCTTCGATCCACCGCTTGTCACGTTGACCACAGACGATGAACAAGGGGATACGTTACCGAGCGAGCGATGATAACGTCAAAGAATTAAGGAACATTCTTTAATCGCATTAGGGAATATCAACTATCGATGCGCTCGATCCAGGTATGGATCCCCGAGGCGTCCAGGTCGACCACCCGCAGCCCGGGACGCGAGGCCTCGTCGATGGCGAACTCCGGCGAACCCGCAAGAAACTGATCGGCGGTCGCCGGGCAGCCGTAGATGACGATCTCGCCCTGCCTCGATGCATGCCGCGCGGTGAAGGCCTGATGGATATGCCCGAACAGGATCGCCCGCACCTGCGCGTAGGCGGCGAGGGTCTGCCAGAAGGCCTCGCGATCGGTCAGGCCGATGGCATCCATCCACGCCGAGCCCACCTCGACCGGCGGATGGTGCAGCGCCAGCAGGGTCGGTCGGTCGTCCTCCTCCAGCGCCAGCGCCAGGGCTTGCAACTGGGCCTGGCCGAGTTCCCCATGGGCCTGGCCATTGACGTGCGAATCGAGCAGCAACAGGCGCCACTCGCCCAAGTCGACCTCGTCAAGCAGTTCACGCTCCTCGGCCATGTAGCGCGGGCGGTCGTGATTGCCGGGCAGCCAGAACCAGGGACACTCCAGCGCCGAGAACGCCTCGGCGGCGTGGCGATAGGAAGCCGGCGACTCGTCCTCGCTGATGTCCCCGGTCACCAGCAGCAGATCGGGGCGCAGCGAGCGCGCCCGTTCGAGTACCGCATGGAGCTGGCGATGCGGCACGCCCGTCCGCGAGCGGGCCGCGGGGTCGGCATGCAGATGGCAATCGGTGACCTGGACCAGCCGCATCGGCTATTCACTCCTGGGCTCGAAAGTGCGTGTCATGCCCGCCGCACGGTAGGCGATGGTATTCCGAACGAGGGTCAAGACGAAGGGAATCGGCAGTTGCGCGAGGCTCGCGGCCTGCCGCAAGTAGCTAGCGCGTCGTCGAGAGGTCGGTCGCGTGGCCGTGCGCCAGGCCGTGTTCGAGCCATTCGCCGAGGAAACGGTTGAGCTGGAGCTTCTCGTCGGGCTGATGCATGCGCGGGTTGGGGTAGCGGTAGCGTCCGCTGAAATGACGCTGACGCTGGAAGTCGGTGACTTCGGCCATGCGCACGTCGTGATAGAGATGCACGTTCATGCGCGGCGAATCGATGATGCCGTCGAGCACTCCGGTCTGGGCCACCCGCACGATGGTCGTGTAGGGCGCGCGCTCGGCGACCTCCAGCCACAGCGTACCGAAACAGCCGGCGCCGCCGGTCAGCGACACCTCACGCACCTCGCCGGCCCCCAACTCGCCAAGCAGCCGCGTCAGGCGCAGGTAGTTGGCGGTACATTCGCCCTGCAGCGTTTTTAGGTCAGTGACATACGCGGTTCTGGCCACGGCTTATCTCCTTGCTCGCAATGAGGCCCGTTCGCGTGTCAGCCAGAGAAAGGCGATCAGGCACATGGCGTTATCCAGCCGCCCCGCCTCGAGCAACTGCTGAGCGCGGACGAATGGCAGCACGTGCACCTGGATGTCTTCATCCTCGTCCTCCAGGCCATGCACGCCGCCCAGCTCGCGGCTGTCGACGAGCCCGCAGAACAGCGTGACCCGCTCGTCGCTGCCCCCGGGACTCGGATAGTAGCTGTACAGCTCGATCAGCTCGTCGATATGGCAACCCGCCTCCTCCATGGCTTCACGGCGCGCCACCTCGGCCGGGTCCTCGCCGGCTTCGATCAGCCCGGCGACGGGCTCGAGTTTCCAGGGACTGAGCGAATCATCGAGCGCTCCGGCGCGCAGCTGCTCGACGAGGACCACGCTATCGCGCTCGATATCGTAGAGTAGCACGCCGACCGCGTCGCGGCGCACATGCACCTCGCGCTCGAGCACGCGGCTCCAGCCGCCCTGAAACAGCCGATGGCGCAGGTGGCGACGCTCGAGGCTGAAAAACCCCTGATACAGCGACTCGCTTTCCAGCCGCTCGACATCGGCGCCGGTAAAGCGCGTAGCGCCCTGTGAATGGTCGTCGGTCATGAACTCTCCAATCGGCCGGGACGCACCCGGGCGCGGACACAATGCGCCCCATTATCCCGGGCCGCTGGATGGATTCCAAGTCGCGCTCCGACAAAGCCGTCTCCTTTCACCGCCATGCGAGATTGGGTATAGCTCGTGGCAAGGAACTTGTTCCCGATCGGTTTCGGCTGCCCCTATCGCGAATAAATTCGCTCCCACGAAAACCGGGCCTGGACGGCCATTGAAGAAGACGCTTCTTGATAGGGGTCGGGAAGGCTTCGCCTCCCCGCCCTCCGAACCGTGCGTGCGGTTCTCCCGCACACGGCTCTCCAGTCGATGGTTTCAACATCGTGATTGGCTCGCTTGCTGCCAGGCTTC